>JACCZP010000090.1 GCA_013695885.1 Thermoleophilaceae bacterium
GACCCGGCCTCGTTGGTGAACCGCACCTGGCCGCAGGCGTAGCCCACGCGCGGATCGGTGAACGCGGCCACCAGGACGCGCAGGGCATCGGGGGCCCAGCCGGCGTTCGCGTCCGAGAAGGCCACGACGTCGGCCCGCGAGCGCGCGACGGCCGCGTCCTGGGCGCGGATCTTGCCGCCGCGCGGGAGGTCGAGCACGACGTCCGCGCCGGCCGCGCGTGCGCGCTCGACGGTCGCGTCGGACGAGCCGTCGGAGGCCACCACGACCTCGAGGCGCTCGCTGGGGTAGTCGAGCGCCAAGGCGTTCTCGACCTTGCCCGCAATGACCTGCTCCTCGTCGTGGGCGGCGACGACCATGGAGACCGTGGGGAGCGTCGCCTCCTCCCCGGCCGTGGTCCCGGCGCGCGCGGACGGGGCGTCGCTCCGCCCGCGTGCCAGCGCCCAGAGCACGAGCGGGTAGCCAGCGTGCGTGTAGACGAGGAGGCCGAGGGAGCCCCAGAGCACGGTCTTCAACATGCGCGCGGGGACGCTACTGCGCGCCCCCCGCGCCGGCACACCGTTGTGCTCTACCGGATCAGGCTGCGATAGCGCCCGACGATCGAGTAGACCTCGCGCGGCGCTCCGTCGGGCCGGAGCAGGCCGGCGTCGAAGCGGTCGCTCCCGCTGGCGAGCGGCCGCCAGTTGTAGAGGTAGATCCGCTGGATGCGCGAGCCGCCGAGCCGCCGGAGGCGGCTGAGCAGGTAGGTCATCGCCCGCGCGGCGCGGGCTTCGCTCGGCGGGAATGCCGTGCGCCCGTCGGCGGTCCGGAAGGTCACCAGCCCGCCGGTCTCCGTGAGCCAGATCTTGCCCTGCGTCTCGCTCAGCAGGGTGCGGGTGCCGCTTGTGCGGAAGCGGTTGACGTCCCCGTAGTTGTGCAGGCCCCAGATGCGCAGGCGCGGGTTGCCCTTGGCGGAGCGCTGAAAGGTCCGGACCCAGGTGCGCATGTTGGAGATGTCGAGCACGTCGGCGGCCACGATCCGGCAGTTGCGGCAGTTCGCGCGGACGATGTTGTTGTAGAGCGCCGCGTAGCGCGGGTTGCGTCCGGTGGGCTGCGTCCCGCTGTTGGCCTCGTTCCACGGCGAGATGATCCGGATCTCCGGGTACTTGGCCCGGAAGGCCTTGAACGCGCGCTCGTAGGCGGCCGGGCTGACCGGACGGCAGCCAGAGCCCGGGCACGTCATGGAAGCCGGCTTCTCGAAGGAGATGAGCGGCTCGAGGCCCGCGGCCTGCGCGGAGCGGATCCACTGGTCGAGCCGCGCCGGGTCGCGAAAGATCGAGTCGTACGGGGTGAACACGCGGGTGCGCTTGATGCCGAGCTGCTTGAACAGCGGGTCCTGGAAGGTCTCGGGCTTCTGGTCGCCGACGCCCAGGATGGGAGCGGCTACGGCCGACGGGGCGAGCACAGCGAGGGCGATGGCGGCGGCAAGCAGGCAGGCGAACGACTGCCGGCGACGGGTGGTCGGCATGGCTGGTCCTCTCGGGAGGGGATACGGGGAGCGTCCGCTGGGCCTTCGAGGGCGTCGGTGCGGGCGCTGTCTGTACGAACACCCCTCCGGCCGCCGAGTCGCGGTTCGACTCCGGGCGGCCAGGCTCAGGCGAGCTCGCGGTAGAGCTCGAGCGTGCTAGCGGCTGCCGCGTCCCACGAGTACGGGCCGGCCGCGGCGCGGGCCGCGGCGTCGGCGAGCCGGTCGCGTGCGATCGGGTCCTCGAGCAGCTCCCGCACCGCCGCCGCCAGGGCATGTGGGTCGCCCGGGGGCACCAGCCGCCCGGCCCCGTGCTCGCGCGCCACCTCGCCGAAGCCACCCACGTCGGAGAGCACGAGCGGCTTGCCGAAGGCCAGTGCGGTGTAGAGCACGCCGGACTGGTCGATCTCCCGGTACGGGAGGACCACCACGTCGGCCCGGCGGAAGAAGCTCGGGATCTCGGGGTCGGTCACGAACCGGGGGACGAACCTCACCGTGCCCGGCCCCCGGCGGGCCAGCTCCTCGAGCGGTGCAAGGTCCATGCGCGGCATCCCCACCACCCACAGCTCGGCGCTCTCGACCTCGCGAAAGGCCTCCAGCAGCACGTCGAGGCCCTTGTAGGGGCGAAGGAGCCCGAAGAAAAGCACCACCGGGCCCCGGACCTGCTCGAGGTCCGGCGGGAGCGACGTCTCGCGCGCCTGCCGGGTGAGATGGTCGAAGGCACCGTGGGGGATGACGCGCACGCGGTCGGCCTCGGCGCCCAGCTCCTCGCGCAGGCGCCCCGCGCCGTGCTCGGAGTGCACCACCACCGCGTCCATCCGGCGCACCAGTCGCCGGGTCGCGGCCAGCTGCCCGGCGCGCGGCTCGCGGGGGAGGATGTCGTGCGCGGTCAGGACGCGCGGGCGCTTGGGAGGAAGCAGGTGCACGTCGAGCGGCTGGACCGTCAGCCACTGGTAGTGGACGAGGTCGGCGCGGCGGGTGCGACGGCGTAGCGCGAGCATCCCGGGCACGTGCTCGGTCAGCTTCAGTGCGGTGCGCCCGCGGGACCGCGGGCCGAGGCGAGCGCTCAGGGGGTAGAAGGCCTCGGTCACCCGGTAGCCCTCGGCGGCGGGGACCGGACCGTAGGGGAAGCGGCTGGTGAGGAGCTCGACGTCGACCCCGGCCCGGGCCAGTGCGGCGCTCAACGCGTGGTCGTAGGGCGGCGTGAACGCGGAGGGGTCGACGAGCTGGACCCTCACCGCGGCGGCAGGCTATCCGTCCGGCCGGCCGGCGGGCCGACTCGCCATCATCTCCCCGTGCTCCTCTCCTACTGCGTGGTGAACACCAACGGGCGCGAGCACCTCATGCGCTGCCTGGACGCCATCGAGCGCACCGCGCCGCCCGGGGTGGACCACGAGGTGCTCGTGCTCGACAACGCCTCCGACGACGGGTCGGCTGCGGCGGTGGGCGCCAGGGACGGTGACGTCCGGCTCATCGCGCTCGAGCGCCGCACCGGCAAGGCGGAGAACGACTCGACGCTCCTGCGCGCCGCTCGCGGCCGCCATTGCCTGCTGCTCAACGAGGACGCTGAGCTCTGCGCCGGTGCCGCCGCCGCGCTGCTCGACGCGCTCGAGGCCGACCCCGTGGCCGGTGTGGCCGCCGCGCAGCTCCTCGACCCCGCCGGGCGCCCGCAGCCGTGTGCCTGGCGCCTGCCGGGCGTCGCCGCCGCGGTGGCCGCCGCCCTCCTCCTCCACCGTCGCCTCGTCGTGCAGGGCGGCGGGGCGGGCACCCGGCGAGTGGGCTGGGCGCAGTCGAGCGCGATGCTCGTGCGCCGCGAGGCCGCGGTGGATGCGGGCCACCTCGACCCGGCGTTCTTCGTCTACTCCGACGAGACCGACTTCTGCAAGCGGCTGGCCGACCGCGGGTGGACCACGCTGCTCGTGGCCTCGGCACGAGCCGTCCACCACGAGCAACTCTCCTCCGACCTGCGCTCGGCCCGACGGCGCATCGTCGAGTTCCACCGCGGGCGCGACCGGTACATGCGAAAGCACCACGGTCCGGCGGCGGCGGGCACGGTCCGCGTGCTCTCGGCGTGGCCGTACCTCCTCCGGGCGCTCGCCGCCACCGTGCTGCCCGGCCGCGAGCCGCGCCGCTACCTCCTCCACGCCGCTCAGGCCCTTCGCCCCTCGCAGGGGGAGGGGCTGCGTGAGGCCGCCGAGGCCTACAACCGGGGAGTCCGCTCCCCGTAGCGGCGCGCGAAGGCGGTGCCGAGACCCCCACGTCCCCGGGCAGCCGGTGCCTAGGATCACGCCGATGTCGCGCCTCCTCCCGCGGCGTCGGTGGCTCGCGCTGGCCGTCGCGGCGGTGGTCGTGCTCGCGGGCGTGGCCGGCGCCTACGTGCTATTGCGGGCGCCCGGCGACGTGGAGGACCCGGAGGTCGCCTTCGAGGACGAGGGCGCAGGGCGCGGCGCGAAGGACGAGCGGGTGATCTGGCCCACCTACGGGTACGACGAGGCCCGCACCCACTACCTGCCGTCGAAGCTGCGGCCACCGTTCCGGCGCGCATGGAGCGTCTCGGGCTCGAAGCTCATCGAGTTCCAGCCGGTGCTGGCCAAGCAGACCCTCTTCCTGGTCAACAACTCCGGCCTGGTGCAGGCCATCTCCACCCGGACGGGCACGGTCCGCTGGCGGCGGCGGGTGGCCCGGCTCGCGGCCTCCTCACCGTCGTGGTCGCGGGGGCGCGTTTTCATCACCACCCTCTCGCGACGGATCGTGGCGCTGAACGCCCGCACCGGACGCACCGCGTGGGCACGTGGTCTCCCGAGCCGCTCGGAGTCCTCACCGCTGGCCATGCGCGGGCGCGTCTACTTCGGGAGCGAGGACGGCACCGTGTACGCCCTGCGTGCCCGCGACGGCCGGCGGCTGTGGACCCACCGGGGTACGGGAGCGGTGAAGGCTGCGGTGACCTACTGGCGCGGGCGCCTCTACTTCGGCGACTACGGCGGGCGCGTCACCGCCCTACGTGCGAGCGACGGGCGCCGGCTGTGGACCACCGGTACCGAGGGCCGCGCCCTCGGGCGGGCCGGCAACTTCTACTCCACCCCCGCCGTGGCCTTCGGCCGCGTCTACGTGGGGAACACCGACGGCAAGGTCTACTCCTTCTCCGCGCGCGACGGCCGCCTGGCCTGGACGCGAACCACCGGCGGGTACGTCTACGCCTCTCCGGCGGTGGCCCGGGTGCCCGGCACCGCGCCGACGGTGTACATCGGGTCCTACGACGGGCGCTTCTACGCGCTCGACGCCCGCACCGGCCGGCCCCGCTGGACCTTTCGCAGCGGTGGCAAGATCTCGGGTGCGGCGAGCGTGATCGGCCGCGTGGTGTACTTCTCGGACCTCGGTCGAAGGGCCACCTTCGGCCTCGACGTGCGCTCGGGCCGGCGCGTGTTCCAGTTCGGCCGCGGGGGGTTCAACCCGGCGGTCTCCGACGGCAAGCGCCTGTTCCTCACCGGGTACTCGAGCCAGTACGCGTTCGAGCCGGTAGAGGGCCGCCCGCCCGCCCGCCGGAAGCCGCCGAGCGGGGGGCAGCGCTCCGGCCGGGGTCGCGACCGGCGCGATCGCTAGGCAGCGAGCCGGCGCCGAGGCCGAGCGCCACCGCGAGGAGCGTCCAGCTCAGGGGGTCCTCGAGGAAGGCGGCGTAGAGAAGCGTGTGGACGAAGAGCGCGGCGAACGCCGCCGCCGCGACGGCCCGGGCGATCACCTCGACGGCCGGGGGGCCGCGGTCGCGCAGCCCCGAGAGACCGCGCCCGAGCACGGTGGCCGCGGCCGCGAGGAGGACGAGGTAGACGGCGAGGCCCACCACCCCCTGCTCGGCGCCCACGGTGATCGGGATGGTGTGCGAGGCGGCGACCGCGGTCTCCGAGCTCGCCTCCTCCCTGGCGCGGAAGCGCTCGGAGAACGAACCCGAGCCGTGGCCGAGGAACGGTCGCTCTCCCCATAGGGACAGGCCGCCGCCCATCAGGCCGACACGCCCGCTGGTGGCCCGGTCGAGCGCGTCCGCGGAGCCGAGGTCGAGCCGGAGGACCCCCGGCGCCGCCAGCACGGCCGCCGCCGCCGCCAGCACGGCGACCCCACCCGCGGCGGCCACCGGTCGCAGGCCCCACCGCACCGCAGCGAGCACCGCGAGCCCGACGAGCAGTGCGGCGAAGCTCGACTGCGAGAAGGTCAGCAGGAGCCCCGCCCAGAGCACGGCGAGCACGGCCGCGGCCGCCAGGACGGTGCGCGGCCGGCGCGCCCACAGCACCACCCCGGTGACCGCGAGCATGACGATGGCGAGGAAGCGACCGTAGATGTTCGGGTCGAAGAACAGCGAGTTGACGCGGAAGAACGACTCGAACTGATTCGAGGCGATGACCTTGGGATTCAGGAGAAGCCGGCCTGTGGCGTACTCGACGAACCCGATCAGCACGAACGCGAGCGCGAGCGCCACGAGGACGGCGAGGCAGCGCTTCACCAGCCTCGGCGTCCATTCCAGGCCGCTGAGCAGCTTGAGCAGAAGCGCGAACGGGAGATAGAAGAAGATGACGTTCTCGAGCGCCTGCGCGAAGTCGGTCGAGTAGGAGGCCTGGGCGGCGTAGAGCAGGAT
Source organism: Thermoleophilaceae bacterium (assembly GCA_013695885.1). Lineage (GTDB taxonomy): Bacteria > Actinomycetota > Thermoleophilia > Solirubrobacterales > Thermoleophilaceae > JACCZP01. Next base: position 6,123 of record JACCZP010000090.1, read on the forward strand.
CCCCGCCACAAGGGCGATCTCGACCCGGCCGGCGGGACGGTCGCGGGGCACCGGATCCGAGGGGCCACGCGGTCGCACCCGTGCCCATGCGTAGGCCAGCCCGCCGGCACCGACCACGAGGTAAAGGGGCACCAGCAGGTTGGCGGTCTGCCCGGCCGTGACCACCGGCACGCGGAAGGGAAGGGCGGCCAGCGCGAGCGGCGCCAGCGCCGCGGGGTGGCGCAGCAGGACGGCGGCAAGGGCCGCGAGCACCGCCCCGCCCACCACCAGCGCCCCGAGGGCCACGAGCGGAGCGGAGCGCAGGTAGACGAGCGGCGGCGTGGCCCATACCTCGGCGGCCAGCAGCGCCGGGGCGAGAACGAGCACGCAGAGCAAGGCCACGGCACGCGGGCGGGCGCCCGGCAGCAAGAAGGCGCCGGCCGCGGCTAGCGCGGCGGCCACCACGCCGACCTCCCGGACCAGCTCGCCGGTCGAGAGGGCGAGCATCGTCACGTCATCGCCGCCACGGTCGCCTCCGCGGGGAGGACGACGACGGATGCGTTGCCCGGCTCGATGTCGTGGTAGGCGAGCAGGCCCCGCGGGCTGGCGGCGGCCACGGCGCTCCGTATGCAGCCGCCGTGGCAGACCACGAGAGCGGGCACCGGACCGCACCGTACCTCCTCCAGGACGGCCATCACGCGGGCCTGAAGCTCGCCGAGGGACTCGCCCGCGGGGAAGCGGAAGGCCGCGCCGCCGCGCCGCCAGGCCGCCCAACGCTGGGGCTCCTCGCGCTCGACGTCCGCCTTTCGCCGCCCCTGCCAGAGGCCCATGCCCACCTCGTTCAAGCGCGGGTCGATCACCACTTCGACGCCGAGGCGCTCACCCACGATCGCGGCGGTCTCGATGGCCCGACTCAAGCCGCTCGAGTACAGCGCGGCGATGCCGGCGTCCGCGACCCGCTCCGCCAGCGCGCCCGCCTGCTCGCGCCCCGCGTCGCTCAGCGGCGTGTCGGTCTGGCCCTGGAACCGGGCGTGACGGTTGTCCTTGGTCTCCCCGTGGCGCGCCAGCAGGACGGCGCCCGCCGGGGTGAAGCTCACGGTCGTGCGGCGTCGGTGGACAGGGGCGGCTCGCCGGTGCTCGCCGGCACGGCGGCCTCCGCCCTCCCGTGGAACAGCGTCAAGGTGTCGGCGCGGAGGCCGACGCGCAGGGTCTCGAGGGAGATCGCGTCCTCGGGGCGGACGTTGCCGAGGTTCACGGCCGGGCCGAAGTGGCGGATGAACCACACCTGCTGGTGCTTGAGCGGCGCCTCGAAGATGAGCCGGGCGGGGTCAACCTCGTGGGCGATCTCGTCGATCAGCCCGGTGCGGGCCTCGCCGTCGGGGCGGTACATCCCGGCGTCACCGGAGGCCCTCCCCTCGCACACCACCATGTGGGCACCGGCCTCGAGCGACTCCCGGATCATCTGCACCCAGCGGTACGGGGCGATGAGCGCCTGCGGGTCCTTCTCCCCGACCTCGGCGAACACCGTGAGGTCCCGGGCCAGGGTGCGGATCAGGTCGAGCTTCGCCTCGCTCGGGATCGCCACCGTCCCGCTCGAGACCTCCACGTGCTCCAGGCCGAGCCTCCCGATCCAGCCGCGCAGGTCGTCGACCTTGCCCCGCAGCCAGGCGAGCTCCGTCATCGTGCCGCCGAGCATCACCGGCACACCGTGCTCGCGGTAGCGGGCGATCTTCTCGTCGAGGTCGCGCGTCACGTACGCCGAGCCCCACCCGAGCCGGACGAGGTCGACGTACTCGCCGGCGCTCTCCATGAGCCCGCGGGCCTCGGCGGCGGTGAGGCCGGGGTCGATCACGTGCGTGAGCCCCTCCGTGCGCGGCTTGGGCGGGCGCGCGGGAAGGTCGAGGAAGTCCGCCACCTAGACGGTCATCGGGGTCGGCTACTCCTGGACCATGTCGGCGCCGACCACGATGATGACCCGCGCGGTGCCCGCCAGGTCACGCTCCCCGTTCTCGGCGCGCTCGGTCTGCTCGATGTCCAGCTCCCGGCCGACGGCCCGCGCTTCCCGCGCGCCTCCCGCGGCGTAGAGCACGACCGATTCGGCGCGCTGCTGGTCGCCCGCGTTGGTCACGTTGCCCAGGCGAAAGCCCGCCGACTCGACCCGGTCGCCGACCTGGGCGGCCAGGCCGGGGCGGGTCGTGCCGTTCAGGACCGAGACGGTCACCCGGGACGGGACGATGGGTCGATCGCCCGGCGGAGCCGGCGCGGGTGGCGGGGCCTCCGGAGTCGACGTGTACTGCACCACGCCGAAGGCGATCCCTCCACCCAGCACCACGATGCCCGCGGCCACCAGGGCCATGTACCGCGGGGCCAGGCCGCGACGCTCCGAGGGTGCAGCGGCCGGCGAGGCGGCCAGCGGGCTGCTGCGGACCGCGGGGGCCGAACCGGGCCCGGTCGCCCCCGGCCGAGCGCCGCCCGGCCGCGCGGATCCCGGTCGACCGACGCCGGGGGAGGTCGGCGGGCGAGCGTTGCCC
>JACCZP010000092.1 GCA_013695885.1 Thermoleophilaceae bacterium
CCGTGACGACACGGCCACCGGCCAGCCGCGTGGCAGCGATGACGGCCGCGTCGTCGCAGAGCTTCATGATCTGTCCGCCGTTGACGTTCCCCGCGACGTTGGCGTCCTGCACGCCCGTCCGATAGGTAAGCACCGAAACCGTTTGCTCGGGGCGCCGCGCGTGTCCGGCCGTCGGAGCCGTGCCTCCTTGATCCATCGTGTGCGCATCTTCCCACCAAGTTGGGTGCGGCGAGACGGAGCGCTGGTGCTGCTCATCGGGTCCCCGCTATGTCCCTCTGAGCGCCGCTCGACCTCCTGGAGGTCTTCTGCCGGCGCCCGTCCGCCACTCCCGCACGATCTGTCGCATCATCGGCGGGTAGACGAGCAGGTGCCGGAACGGCCGGATCGCGGCCATGTAGGCGCTCCCCAGCAGTCCGTTCGGCTTCACGAGAACGGCCATCTGACCGCGGTAGCCGCCGGTCCCGTCCGGAAGCCAGCCCATGTGCATGACCCCGTGCATCGTGCGGTTGGCGATCTCCGCCGCCCACTCGTCGTCGATCAGGTAGAGCGAGGTGAACGGGAGCGCGTCGAAGTCCGGGCCGGATGGGGCGTCGCGCAGATCCACCGGCAGCCGGTCACGGAGCGTCGGCACCCTGGAGCCAAGGCCGCTGTCCGGGCGATCCCAACCGAGCAGCTCCCCGAGCTTCCACCGGATCGCGAAGAGCGAGCGGACGGCGCGGGAGGAGCCTTGCGAGGGGTCGCCCGCGGCCATCATCCGCACCAGCCGAGGGAAGTCGGCCGGGCCGCCCGGCGTCGGCAGCGCCCACACGTCCTCGAGCCGGAAGTCGTTGGTGAGCTCGTGGATCCGCCAGGGCCGGGAGGTGTGCGCGGTGTTCGGAAGCCTCATCCGTGGACCGAGAGCACGGTGGCGACCGTGAAGCACGCTGTGGCGATGCCGGTGAGGATCGCCGGTCCGTAGAACCAGAAGCGCAGCGAGAGCGCGAGGTAGGCGGCGGAGAAGGCGATCGTGAGTGGCCGCACGGCGTCGATGTCCTCGACCAGCTTGAAGTCGTGGGTGGCGATCAGCAGGCAGAGGAATCCGAAGGTGAAGACGCCGAGGCCGTGGCTGATGTTGAAGCCGAGCCACGCCCTCCACATCGACGGTCTTGCGCCGTCGCCGCCGTTCCACGGGAACATGCGCCGCAACCGGATACCGGTGGCCTCCAGCGCCGGCTTGACTGAGCCCTCGATCGGGGCGAAGTACGTGGGGCGGACGGTGTCGATGAGCGCTGCGAGCGCGTGCGAGCCTCCGCCGAGCATCAGCGGGATCGTGCCCGCGACGAACCACGCCTGCGCGGCCCCCGCGCTCACGGCCGGCACCCGGGATCGTGATCAGCGGATAGCGCCGCTGCCGCGCGACGCCCCCCGTCACGGAGAGATCGTGAGGACTTGGGCCGGGTTATCGTCGTACACACGAGCAATCTTCCTCGATGGAATCACAGTACCATACATACATGAATGTATCTAGGCGGGCGGTGAGCGGCTCGACGGCGCGGGCGCCGGCAGCTCGCCGGCGTTCGACTCAGGCCGAGCGGAGCGCCCGCACGCGTAGCGCGTTGCTCGAGTCGGCCGCGAGGGGTCTCTCCCGCCACGGCTACGGCAACCTGGTGCTCGAACAGGTGGCGCGCGATGCCGGCTACACGCGCGGCGCCCTCTATCACCAGTTCGAGGACAAGGAGGATCTGGCCCTGGCGGTGATCGGGTGGGTCGACGAGACGTGGTGGCGCGAGGTGGGTGGACTGGCCGAGCACGAGCCCGATCCGGTCGCTGCGCTGATCGCGCTGGCGCGCGGTCACGCTTTGTTCTGCCGGCGAGACGTTGCCCGCGTCGTGATGGCGCTGAGGCTCGAGTTCAGCGGTCGGGACCATCCGGTTGGACGCGAGGTCGAGCGGGTCTCGAGAACGCTGGTCAAGCGCTGTGCCCGCCTGATCAACGCGGGGCGCAGAGACGGGTCGATTCCCCCCGGACCGCCGGCTCGCGCGGTTGCGCTCGCGTTCGTCGGAGCGCTCGAGGGCGCGGTGATCGCGCTTGCCGGGCAAGCACCGCACGACGAGCTCCTGGCTGCCCGCGCGACCGCGGGCGTGCTCGGGTTG
>JACCZP010000107.1 GCA_013695885.1 Thermoleophilaceae bacterium
CGGAGCGCATCGTTCAGACGTCGAGTGGGAGGGGATGCCGGGGCACGTCATCGCGGAGACGGTGCCGTTCGAGGATCTCGAGGACGGCCGCACCAAGGTGACCGGCACGTCGCTCTTCCACCCCACCGAGGAGCGCGACGGCATGCTCGCCTCGGGCAAGGAGGGCGGGCTGACCGAGACCCACGACCGCCTCGCCGAGCTGCTCGCAAAGGGCTGATCGCCACGGACGGCGGCGCGGCCCTCAAGGCGGGGGCGCCGGCGCCCCCGGCACCGGTGCCGGACCCCCGCCCGGAGGCGGCGGCGCGGGTGCCCCGGGGGGTGGTGCCCCCGGCGGCGGCGCCTGCCCCGACGGCTGGAAGACGATGAACGCCAGGAAGCCGGCCAGCAGCACGCTCCAGGCGAGGATGTAGGGCAGGCCGAACCGCGAGCGCCATAGGGCGACGATCGCGACCAGCCCGCCCGCCACGCCGGCGAATCCGGCCACCAGCGCGGCCGGCTCGAGCGCCCACTCGGTGAACGCGAGGCCGATGGCCACCGGGATCGCGGACTGAAAGACCATCGCGCCGGTTACGTTGCCAAGGGCCAGGGAGTCCTTGTTGTCGCGCATCCAGAGGATGGAGTTGGCCTTCTCGGGGAGCTCCGTGGCGAGAGGAGCGAGGAGCAGGGAGAGGATCAGCGGACCGACCCCCAGTGCCTCGGCGATCACCGTCACCTCCCCCACGAAGAGCTCCGCGCCGCCGATGATCAGCCCCAGTCCGACGAGGTTCTGGGCCACCACCCGCCAGGTCGCCGGGTCCTCCGAGCTCCGCTGGAAGTAGAGCGGGGCTAGCTCCTCGCCCCCCGCACCCCCGCCCTTCTGGATCGTGCGCAGCGTGTAGACCACGTACGCCACGATGAGCACTCCGGCCAAGACGTAGCGCACGACGCTCGGCACTCCCAGGCCGACGCCGATCCCGACCGCGAAGAGGACCACGAAGAACAGGAGGTCGCGGCGGGTGGCGCGCCGGTCGGGATAGACCTCCTTGCCGTGCTCACGCCGGCGCTGGTAGACGAGCGCCGAGCCGCCGATCAGGATCATGGCGAGCGTGGCGAGCAGGAACGGCGCTCCGATGATCGAGCCGATGGCCACGGACTCCGCCCCTTCGGACCCGCCGACCAGGGCGACGATGGGGATCATGGACTCCGGCAGCGCCGTGCCCACCGCAGCCAGGAGGCTGCCCACCGCGCTCTGGCCGAGGTTCAGCTTCTGCCCGAGCCACTCGACGGCGTTGGTGAACAGGAACGCCCCGGCGAGGATGAGCGCGAAGGAGATCGCGAGCAGGACGTAGGTCATCCCGGGTCGCTCGCGGCCGCCCCGGTCCCGGGGAACTCCGTGCGAGCCGTGGGATCGCTGGGGTTCTCCTCGGGCACCTCGTCGCGCAGGCCGCGCAGCAACGACCAGCACATGGCCAGCAGTATGAACGTGAACGGCAGCGCAGCGAGCAGGGACGCCTGCTGCAGCCCGTCGATGCCACTGTCGCCCGAGAGCAGGAGGACTCCGGTGACCACGGCCATGAACACCCCCCAGACCAGCTTGACGGGCGTCGCGGGGTCGAGCACGCCGCCGGCCGACATCCGTCCTAGCACGATGCAGGCCGCGTCGGCGCCGGCCGCGAAGAAGATGAGCACGAGTGCGACGACCACCACGGCGAGCGCCGTCGCGCCCGGGAACTCGGCGGGGAAGGCGAAGGTGGCCAGCGTCTCGTCCTCCCGGGCCAGCGAGGAGAGCGACCCCGCGGTGCGCCGGTCGAGGTCGATGGCCGCCGCGCCGAAGACGGCGAACCACACGAACGCCACGAGGCTCGGCACAACCAGCACGGCGACGATGAACTCACGGATCGTCCGGCCCCGGGAGATGCGCGCGATGAACATCCCGACGAACGGCGACCATCCGATCCACGTGGCCCAGTAGAAGAGCGTCCACTCTCCGGCCCACGACTCACCCTGCTGGAAGGCGTTGAGCCGGAAGCTCATGGGCACGAGGTCGGCCAGGTAGCTCCCCGTGCCCTGGGTGAGCGCGTTCAGCTGGAGCACGGTCGGCCCGGCCACCAGGAAGTACGCGACGAGCGCGGCCGCGACGACGACGCTCGCATTCGAGAGCCACTTCACCCCCCGTTCGATCCCGGTGGCCGCCGACAGGAGGTACGCCACCGCGGTGACCGCGAGGATGGCGACGATGGTCAGCGTGCCCCGGGAACGCGTTGAAGACCTCGGACAGCCCGGAGGCGATCTGGAGCGTGCCGAGCCCCAGCGAGACCGCGACCCCGAAGAGCGTCGCGATGATGGCCAGCACGTCGATCGCCTGTCCGAGCGGCCCCGTCCACCCGATCCCCGAGCAGGGGTCGGAAGACCGCGGAGACCAGGCCGGGCTCGTCCCTGCGGAAGTTGAAGTAGGCGATGGCCAGGGCGATCACCGCGTACACGGCCCAGGGGTGGAGGGCCCAGTGGAAGAACGTGTAACGCATCGCGAGGTCGGCCGCCGGGACCGACCCGGGCGCGGCCAGGCCGTACGGCGGCGCCGAGAAGTGCGAGAGGGGCTCCGACACCGCCCAGAACACGAGTCCGATGCCCATGCCGGCCTGGAAGAGCATCGCGAACCAGGACAAGCGGCCGAGCTCCGGCAGGTCGTCTGGCTTGCCGAGCTTGATCTTCCCGTAGCGGCTGAACGCCAGCCCGATCACGAACACGAGGAAGGCCGTGGTGGCGACGAGGTACAGCCAGCCGAAGTCGACGATCACGACGTCACGCGCCGCGCCGGTCACCCTCGTGAAGGTCTCCGTGGACAGCACGCCCCACAGCACGAAGGCGAGCGTGAGGGTGGCCGAGATCCAGAAGACCGGCGTGAGCTGGGAGCGGACCGTGGACACGACGTCCCCTGTCTACCCGATCAGCGGCCGGACGCCTTCACGAGCGACCCGAGCCGCTCGAGCAGCAGGCACAGGATCCGGGCCGTCGCGCCCCAGATCAGCTCTTCGCCGACCGTGTAGGTGTGGGTCCGGAAGGGGACCCCCTTGCGCAGCAGCCGCTTCATCTCGTGGCCGGCCACGAGCGCCGGAAGCGAGTACTCGAGCACGACGTCGACCTCGGTGGGCTGAAGGGTCCACGCCTGGCCGGGGGCGATCAGCCCCACAAAGGGGTGCACGCGGTAGGAGGTGACGAACGTGCCGATGGGCGGGAGCGCGCCCACGAGCTCCACGTCCGCGCGGGCCAGGCCGATCTCCTCCTCGCTCTCGCGCAGCGCGGTGAACACGAGGTCGGGATCCCCGTCGTCGTGGCGCCCGCCCGGGAAGGAGATCTCACCTGCGTGCTGCTCGAGGTCCTCGCGGCGCTTGGTGAAGACGGCGTGGAGTGCCCCGTCCTCTTCGTAGAGGGGCACGAGCACCGCGGCGGGGGTGCGTCCGGGCGCGTCCATGGCCGCCGACTCCTCGGGGGTCAGCAGGAGCCGGCGGAGCTCGCCCGAGGTGGCCACCCACCTATTATCGAGCCGTGGCGGGCGCTCTGATCGTGGTCGACCTCCAGAACGACTTCACCCCGGGCGAGCCCGGGGGTGCGCTCGCGGTCCCCGACGGGCACGCGATCGTCTCGCGGGTCAACGAGCTGGCGCGCTCGGAGCGCTTCGAGCTCGTGGTGGCCACCCGCGACTGGCACCCGCCCGACCACTCCCAGTTCGACGAGCAGGGCGGCTCGTGGCCGGTGCACTGCGTTCAGGCGACCGAGGGCGCCGAGCTCCATCCCGACCTGGACCGCCACGTGATCGACGTGATCCTCGACAAGGGACAGCACTCGGGCTCCGACGGCTACTCGGCCTTCGAGGACACGAGCCTCGCGGAGACGCTGCGCGCCCGCGGGGTCAACTCGGTGACGGTGGTCGGCCTGGCCACCGACGTCTGCGTGCTGAACACCGGCCGCGACGCGCTCCGCGAGGGCTTTCACGTGACCGTCGACCGCGAGGGCACCCGCGGCATCGACCTCGAGGCCGGCGACTCCGAGCGCGCGCTCCAGGAGCTGCGCGGCCTCGGAGCGACGATCACTTGATCGAGACGCTCTCCTCGAACATGACCTCGCCCTCGAGTGTGCGATGGATCGGGCACCGCGCGCCGATCTGCATGAGCTTGAGGCGCTGGTCCTCGCTGAGGTTGCCGGGAAGGCGGACGTCGATCGAGAAGCGGCTGAACGAGCCGCGCTGCGCGGGCTCGTAGTCCACGTCGACCTCCACGCGCCCGATGTCCCACCCCTTGCGCTCGGCGTACATCTCCATGGTGATCGCCGTGCACGAGGCGAGGCTCGCAGCCAGGAGCTCCTGAGGGCTCGGCCCCGTGTCCGAGCCCCCGAGCGCGGCGAGCTCGTCGCAGGTCAGGCGGTGGCCGCGGACGCTGACGCGATGCTCGAAGGACTCGTCGGCCCGACGTGCGGTGGCCTTCATCCGTCCCTTCCCCCGAACAGCTCCGGCTCCGGCTCGTCGGCGTAGCGAGCCATCGCGAAGAGAAGGTCGGATGCGCGATTGACGTACCACAGGACAGTGTCGTCGGCCAGGTCGCCCGCGGCCTTGAGATCGACAACCCGCCGCTCGGCGCGTCGCAGCGCCGTCCGGGCCACGTCGAGCCGCGCAGAGAGCTCGCTGCCACCCGGGATCACGAACTTCGGAGGGAGGTCGACCCGGTCCATGTAGCGGTCGATCTCATCCTCGAGGCGATCGACCATCTCGGAGGTGACCTTCGAGACCCCGTCCTCGAGCCGCCCCGCGGCCTCGGGTGCGGTGGCCAGCTCGGCGCCGGCGGTGAACAGGTCGGTCTGGAGCCGGAGGATGTCGGCGTGCAGCTCGGGGTCCGCGCCCGCCGCGGCGCGGCAGAGTCCGAGCGCGGCCCCGGCCTCGTCCACGGCCCCGTAGGCCTCGGGACGGAGATGGGTCTTCGACACCCGGCCTCCGTACCAGAGGCCGGTGGACCCGTCGTCGCCCTTGCGGGTGTAGATCTTCATCGGCGGGCGGGGATGGTACCGGCGGAGCGGGCGGGTCCGTCCCGGTGGCCGGGCCGCGTCGCCCGGCCCGCCGGCCGCGTCGTGCCCCCGGCCGGAGTCCGCGTCACTGCAACGGGTTGAAGACCAGTCCGGTCGGGACCTTCGGGAAGAAGTAGGTGCTCTTGGGCGGCATGGACTCCCCCTCGCGCGCGATCTCCTGCACGAGGTCGACCGGGGTCGAGCGCATGAAGAAGGCGGCCTGCGCGCGGCCGTCGGCCACGGCGTCCCGGGCGTCGTTCGTGTCCTTGGAGTAGGCGATTCCCCTCAGGTGGGAGATGTCGTCCTCGCTCATCCCGAGCGCACCGCGAAGCACGAGCGCCTCCAGCACCGCGGTGTCGAGGTGCCTGTACGCGGTCGAATGGTCGGGGAGGGCGGCGTCCACCGCCGCGTCGTCCCGAAGGGTGAGCCGCAGCGGGCGGCCGTCGAAGGAGTCGAGATAGCCGATCGCGATCCCCGGCGCGGCGGGCGGCGGCTCGAGCTGCTCGTGGGAGACCTCCTCGACCTCGAACAGCCGCTCGAGGGCCTCGCCCAGAGCGAGGCGGCGGCTCTCGTCGAGGCCCGAGACCAGGCGATGGGTGGGGAAGACCGCGAGGCCCGGATCGGAGAGCGCGCACAGGAAGGTGAGCACGTAACGGTGCTCCCCATCGCCCCCCACCTCGTCGCCGTAGAGGCGCGCGGTCTCGTAGCGGTGGTGACCGTCGGCGATCAGCAACTCGGCGTCGGCGAGGACATCGCTCACCAGCTCGTGCACCCGCGGGTCCTCCACCCGCCAGAGCCGGTGCTCGGTGCCGTCGTCGTCGCTCAGTCCGCCGAACGGCTCGCCCGTGGTGGAGGGCTCGATGGCCGACCACGCCGCCTCGAGCGGATCGGCGAACAGGCAGAAGATGGGGGAGAGGTTCGTCCGGGTGGCGCGGGTGAGCGCCAGGCGATCCTCCTTCGGGCCCGGATGCGTGCGCTCGTGCGGGCGGATGCGCCCCGGTCCGTACTCCTCTATTCGCACCCGGGCGAAGAAGCCGCGGCGGGTGCGTCGCTCCCCGTCGGGGCCCACGAACTCCTGGGTCAGCGCCCAGAGCGCGGGCTCTCGATCCTGGACGACGATCCCCTGCTGGCGCCAGGCCTGCAAGGTGGTCTCGGCGTGGAGGTAGGGGTCGCCGCCGTCGGCGCGGGGAAGGTCGATCTCCACCACGTTGAACGGGCTGCGCGCGGCCAGATCGGCGCGGCGTGCGGGATCGATCACGTCGTAGGGGGGCGCGGCAACGACCCCGAGCGAGCCCACCGCACCGAGCTCGTAGCGCAGGGCGCGTAGCGGCAGTACCTCGGCCATCCGCGCGGCACCCTAGAGCATGCCCATGGGGCCTTGACCGGCTCGGAGCCCCGGGCGAAGCCGTCCCCCGAACGCACGAGGGCCGGGGCGCGAGGCCCCGGCCCTGGCCGGCTCGATTGTGCTTGGTGACGCGTTAGCGGCGGGCGCCGAACTCGGTGGCGTAGAGGGTGCGGGCGGGGAGCGAGCCGCCGGCCCCGGCCGTGGCCATCCCGAAGCCGATCTCCTTGTACTTGGCGGAGAGGATGTTCGCGCGGTGCCCAGGCGAGTTCATCCACTCCGTGACGATGCGGCCGGGAGCTGCGCGGTCGCCGCTGCCCCAGGCGAGGTTCTCGCCGACGGTCCAGCTGCGGGCACCCCTGACGTACCCGGCCGCCTTGATGCGGTCGAGGAACGAGCGGCCGTCCTGCGAGTTGTGGGCGAAGTAGTGCTTCGCGGCCATGTCCCTCGCGTGACGCTCGGCGGCGGTGGCGAGGACGCCGTTGCTGCGAAGCGGGGAGAGGCCGCGGGAGCGACGCTCGTCGTTCACGAGGCAGAGCGTTGCGCCCTGTGCGGCGGAGGCCGTGGTGGGCACCGACGCCGTACCTGCACAGGCGGCGAAGGCGCTCGAGGCGGGCCCGAGCATCGCCACGAAGAGGGCGACGAGGCCGACGAGGAGGGTGAGAGGACGGCGGGGGAGCGTGACCGAGAGCGAGTTCATGCTCTCTGTGTCGGTCCCCGCGGCCGGCCGTTGAGGATCTTGGACGGATGGTCTAGGCGGGTGAGCCCACGACCCGGCTCAGGCGTACGGCCCGGCCCTCAGGACCGCCGACGCTGCGACGGGCGCGTGCTGGGGTTCCGGGCGAGCCCTTAGAGTTGAGCCCCTCGGGGCGTAGCTCAGCCTGGTTAGAGCGCCGCGTTTGGGACGCGGAGGTTCGCCGGTTCGAATCCGGCCGCCCCGATCTCGCAGGCAAGGGGCTTGTGAGGGCGTTCGCCCGCGCCTACAAGCAGTCGTGGCTGTTCGACCGCCACCACGCGCCTGGGAGCGTCTCGGCCGTGAGCTCTGTCAGGGGTAGCTGACACACTCGCCTTCGTTGGCGAGGCGTCCGCGCAACTGGAGCGACCCGGCCGGGCGGGATCCGGAGACTGGCCGCGACCTTCGCGTGGCCGATCTCGTGCGAAGGGGCGAAGGGATCCTCGGCGTCCGCCACAATCCCGAGCGTGCATCACGATGGCAATCCTGGTGGAGCGAGCTGACCGATGAGCAGCGGAGGCAGTACAGACGCGCGCGCGGCCGGAGGCCACGCGCCCGCACGTAACGAGGTCGCCGCCGCGGTCGAGCTCGTGGGCGAGGCGGATGACCTCGTATCCGAGGCGCTCAAGCCCGGTCGGTGGCCGCAGCGACGAACCGTCGAGCGCTTCCTGGAAGAAGATCGCTTGGAGCGTGTGCTCACGCTTTATGGGCGTGCCATGCGACTCGATCCCGACGAGCCCGCCTACCCATGGAATCTTGCCTCGGCGCTGAACCGACTCGGCCTCAATGACCTTTCGCTGGGCTTCATGACGCGCGCAATCCACGCCGCGCACCGCATCGGTGACGAAGACTGGTGTGGGCCAGACGCCTACCTCGCGCTCGCTGAGATCGCGATCGACGCCGACGAGGGCGACATTGCCCTCACAGCCCTGGCCCGCGCCCAAGAGCTCGGAGGCGAAGCCGTAGACAGGGAAATCGTGCGGCTCCTCAGGGAAGTACGGAGCGCGAGCCGGGAGTCGCGCCCCGAAACCTCACTCGCGGGGAGGCTAGAGCGGTTGTCTGCTGCCTGAGAAGTGCCGGCCTCAAGCGAAGCCTTCTCAGGGAGCGTCGCGATCAGCGGTTCATCGACGCGCTGCCGAGCAAGCGTGCCGCGAAGATCGACGACTACGTAGAGGAGCACCTGAACCGCAAGCCGCCCGACGCGCCACCGCCGGAGTACCCGATCACGTCTCAGATCGAGGGGGAGCTTCGGGAGCTACGGGTGCGCTTTGCCAACACCCGGTATCGAATCCTCTATCAGCGCTCAGGGAACCTGACCGTGCTGTTGCATGCGATCGAGAAGCACACCGCGGCGGTGTCGGAGGCCGGCAAGGAGCTGGCCAGGCGGCGCATGGCGTTCAAGCGTCGAATGGACGCCGAGCGCAGGGTGCCGCCGCGGGCGGCGGGTAAAGATGCGCCGTCGAGGAACCGATGAAGGGTTTCGCTCGCTTATCGATATAGATAAGCTTTCCATCGTGGACACCGAGGCGAACCTCCCCATCAGTCCGAAAGGGACACCTGCCGCCGAGGCGGCGAAGGGCCGTGCCCGTCGCAGTGAGGAATACCGAAAGGCCCGCGACGAGTACGCCTCGATCCGCGAGCTGCGCACGAAGAACTGGATCGCCGCCCACATCCGCGAACGGCGCTACGAGCTGGAGCTCACCCAGCAGGAGGTCGCCGAGCGCGCCGGAACCTCGCACTCGTTCATCTCGAAGCTCGAGCGCGGTGGGCACATCCCCACCATTCCGGTACTCGAACGAATCCTCGGCGTCCTCGACGAACAGCTGCTGATCGGGATCGAGCGCCAGGTTCCGGACGACGAGCCCGAGCGTGAGGTCGCGCCGGTGCCCGAATTCGTCACCGCCTGACGGTCGCGTCCCCGCGACCCAGGCTCCGATACAGCGCGTTGAGTCGCGCGGAAGCGTCGCGGTTCAAAAGCCGTCCAATCAGGGCGACTTCGCCGCTGCGGCCTTGCCCCGGCTGCGCGGCTGCGCTCAGAGCACCGACCGGCGGCTCCGGCCCTGCAGCGCCCCCGGCAGGATTCGAACCTGCGACAAACAGGGCTTAGAAGGCCCCTGCTCTATCCGCTGAGCTACGGAGGCTCGACCAGAGGAGCCTACCGCCGCGCGCACGCCCATCCGGGTTGCTCGGCACCCGAGGGCGCGGCCCAGTCCACCCGGGCTCCGGGCGCGCCATCGATCCGCGGCGCCCGTTCGGAGATTCGCGGGCCCCCGCTGGTAGCTTCCGGCCCGTGCCCACCTGCCTCGTGACCGGCGGGGCCGGCTTCCTCGGCTCCCACCTCTGCGACCACCTGCTCGGCGCCGGCCACCGCGTGATCTGCGTGGACAACGTGGAGACCGGCTCCCTCCGCAACATCGCGCACATCCGCGACGAGCTCTTCCGCTTCCTCCAGCACGACATCACGAGCCATTTCGACATCGACGAGCCGGTCGACTTCGTCTACCACATGGCCTCGCCGGCCAGCCCGATCGACTACGCGCGCCTGCCCCTGCACACGCTGAAGGTCGGCGCCTACGGCACCCACAACGCGCTCGGCCTGGCCAAGGCCAAGCGCGCCCGCTTCCTCCTGGCCTCGACCTCGGAGGTCTACGGCGACCCTCTCGTCCACCCTCAGCCCGAGACCTACTGGGGCAACGTCAACCCGATCGGCCCGCGCGGCGTCTACGACGAGGCCAAGCGCTACGC
>JACCZP010000110.1 GCA_013695885.1 Thermoleophilaceae bacterium
GTAGAGCTTGTCGAGCGCGGGGGCGAGCAGCGAGTCGGGCACCGAGCGCCCCACGAAGAAGGGATATCGACCGGTGGAGAAGAGGCCGCCGTCGTACTCGTTGACTCCGAGGGCCGGGTCTCCGCGATCGACGATGCGAAACAGGGCGCGGAGGTCGTTGTAGAGGTCGTCCGACGCCGAGCTGAACACACGGTTCGCGTCGAGATCTCGGGCCAGCGCGGCCCGCTGCGCCCCGACGCTGTAGCGCGCGTAGTGAGGATTGCTCACTGGAAGGAGCCCGCGGGCCTCGGCGTACAGGCAGAAGAGAAGGCGGTAGAGCAGAACCAGCGCGTGGTCGAAGGCCTCGTCGAGCGCCTCACGCGTGCGGGCGTGGTCCTCGAGCAGACCGTCGGCGATCAAGGGCACCGCGGCGAACACCTGGCGCTCGAGCGCATCGCCCACCTGAACGGCGTTGGCCCGGCTCTCCTCGCGCGCCCTATCGAGGAGGGCCTGCCCCGAGGCGTCCGGACGCAGTGAGCTCGCGGAGAAGAAGAAGGCGAAGAACCGGAAAGGTGCCGGATCCTCCCGCTCGAGCAGGGCCACGAGGTCGATTTCGAGGCACGCGCCCTCGATCAGATTCCCGGCCGCGCTGTAGAGGCGCCAGAGCCGACCGTTCGTCAGCAGCCCCCATGGCCGCCGCGTGATCGACAGGTAGTGGATGATCTGTGCCACCGGGTCTTCGGACAGCGCACCGGTGGCCCGCCGCCGGTCGAGCGGCCGGTCGAACCGCTTGGCGTCCGCGACGCCGACCGCGTGCTCGAACCGAGCCATTCCCGAGAGGCTGTCGGCTTCGGCGCGACGCGGATCGTCGAGGAACAGCGCATAGTCGGGTTGCCGGCGCCCGGAGGCCAGGGGGACGTCGGCCTGCACCGTGTAGGCGAAGCCGAGGGCGCGCAGCACCGGCTTCACGAATCGCTCCTCGGTCTGGGCCTCGTTGGCCGTGGCGAGCCCGGACCGCTCCGCAAGCCAGAGCTGACGCAGGTCCTCGAAGAGATCCTCGACCGGGGTCGCCCGGAACTCGGGCCAGTCGGGAAGCCGGTCCTCGAGGAAGTGGTCCGAGAACAGGCGCAGGTTGTGCACCGGCCCGAACGGCAGCTCGATCTGGCCGCCCGCCCCCGTCACAGTGCGTGGCTTGCGTCTCTACGTCTAAGCAGCGAAGAGCCCGTCCTGCCTCGAAACCTCGACCGAGCGCTGCCTCGACCGGCCTCCGCGAGGCCGCTGGGCGTAGTGAGCGACGACGAGGTGCTGGCGATCGAGGAAGGTGGCCGCCCCGCCGGCGAACGATCGAAACTTCGCGTGCGGGTGCACGGTGGCGACAAGCCGCTCGAGCTCGCGACGCTCCGCTTCCAACCCGTGCGGTGGTGCCGTCTCGAAGCGCGTGACGGCGCGCTCGTCGGTGTCGAGGTCACGAGCTTCCACGAGGACCTCGAGCGCGGCGATCGGCTGGTCGGCGAACGGGCTCATCGGACAGCCTCAACGCTAAGTGCCGGGGCGGACGATCACACCACACAGGAGCAACGGTTGTCTCCGCTCTCTGCGACGACTTCGTGAACTCCCGGCTGCTGCGGGTGCGATGCCGGTCTCACAACCCCGTCCCGAGCTCCACCGAAGCTCTCGCGAGGAAGCGGTAGGTCCACTCCTCGGCGAGCTTGCGCGACTCGGCGAACACGATCGGCACGCCGGGGTGGCGCACCTGGAGGCGCGCCACCAGCTCAGGAACGAACCCTGCCTCCACGCGCTCGAGCTTGAAGAGCTCCGAGTAGCGGCCCTCGACCACCACGGCCGCGGCCTCAAGTGTGGCCAGCTCGGTCATCTGAAGACCGATCGAGCCGTCGACGGCGGAGGTGGCGAAGTTCTCGAGGGTCTTGCGCTCGACTGCCGCCACCACCCGGTCGCCGTCGCGGACCGCGTAGTCGCCGGCGGGGAGCGCTACGCGCGGGCGCTCCACCGGCCGGCCCGCGAACCGGTACGGGTAGCGCTCGCGAGTGTCCACCTCGATCCTCAGCGAGGACAGCCCCGCCGCCCG
>JACCZP010000129.1 GCA_013695885.1 Thermoleophilaceae bacterium
TGCCGGCGCCGCGCCGTAGCCTCCCCGGGAGTGATCGCTTCGTTCCACCTCATCCGCTACGCCCGGGCCGACGCGCCCGAGGGCCTCACGCGCATGGGGCTCGACCGTCCGGACCTCGCGCGCACCGCAGGTCTCGAGTTCTGGAAGCTGCTCGGCACCGGCCGTGGCCAGACGATGACGCTCGGCGCCGACCTCCGGCGCTGGGCGCTCCTCGCGGTGTGGGAAGGGGAGGGGGCTCTCGACGACTTCCTCGCCCACTCCGCGGTCGCGCACCGCTGGCGCGAACGGGCGCTCGAGGCCTACCACCTCAGGCTGGAGCCGCTGCGGGCGCATGGCGCGTGGGGAGGGGGAAACCCGCTGGCGCCGGCGCTCTCGGCCGGGCGCCGATCTGACGCGGCCACCGCGGGCCCGGCGAGCCCGGATCCCGAGGCCCCGGTCGCCATCCTCACGCGCGCGACCATCCGCGCCCGCCGCCTGGTCGCCTTCTACCGGGCGATCGAGCCGCCTGCGGTCGACCTCTCGCGCCAGCCCGGCCTGCTCGAGTCGGTGGGGATGGGGGAATGGCCGGTGGCCCGCCAGGCCACCTTCTCGCTGTGGCGCTCGTTCGCCGACGCCCGCCGCTACGCCTACGGTCGCCCCGACCACGCGGAGGTCGTGCGGCGCACCCGGGCCGAGGACTGGTACTCGGAGGAGCTCTTCGCCCGGTTCCGGCCCTACGGGCCGGAGGGCACCTGGAACGGCCGCGACCCGCTGGATGGTCGACCACCTCTCTCGGGGTGACTCCGCTTCTCCACCCGCCGCCACCACGCGACGATGCCTCCGGCCAGGCCCGCGCTCACCGCGGCGGCGATCCATGCGGCCTCGAGCGAGACCGACGCGACGATCTGCCCGAACAGCAGCGGACCGAGTCCGGCGCCCACGTAGACGCCGCTCTGCGTCACTCCGGTCGCCTTCGCGGCTGCTCCGGGCGTCCGCGCCACCACCGCGAAGTTGAGCAGTCCCGGCGACGCCCAGGTCAGCCCGAAGGCCAGCAGGCTTCCGACCACGATCGTCCACGGCGACCCGGCCGCCAGCAGCGCGTAGCCGACCGTCCCGCCGGCGAGCAGCGCCGCGGCCGGCATCAGTCCCTCGCTGGCGTGCCGGTCGGCCAGCCAGCCGACGACCACGCGGGCGACGATGCACACCGCGCTGCCGGCGGCCAGGAGGACCCCGGCGCGGCCCTCCTCGATGCCGGCGTCCACCGACGAGGTGACCAGAAAGGCGCCGAGGGCCGTGCCGCTGAACGCCCCGAGGCAGGCGGCCACGGCGAGCGGACCGAGCACACGCGCGCTCGGCGTGCGGGTGGGGGCGCGCGACGGCGGAGCCGGGGCGCTCGTGCTCCTCGGGGGGGTCGGGGAGTCGCGTTCCTCGGATCGGACCGCCGCGGCCACCACGAGCCCGAGGACCGCCGCGCCCACGTAGGCCCACCGCCACCCCACGGTGAGCGCCACGAGCGGCACCGACAGGCCGCTGAGCAGCACGGCTCCGGGAATGGCGGACTGCTTGATGCCGAACACCACGCCCTGCCGGTCGGCGGGCACACGTCCGGCGAGGAAGGCGTTGACGGTCGGCTGGGCCATGCCGTTGGCCGCCCCCCCCGCCACGAGCACCGCGATCAGAGAGGGGTAGGAGCGCGCCAGGACGGCCACGGCCGCACAGCACGCCGCGCTCCCGAGCGCGCACGCGCGCAGCGACCGCGGCCCCCCGAGGCGGTCGGCCAGCAGCCCGAGCGGCACGGATCCGAACGCGGAGACCACGAAGAACGCCGCCGTTGCTCCACCCAGGCCCGCGGGGCCGAAGCCGAGGTCCCGGCCCATCTGCACGGCGAGCGCGCCGAGCAGGAAGGAGGGCAGCACGCCGACCACCGCCACCGCGAGCCCGAGGCCGACCGCCCCGCGGGCGCCTCGAGCGGCCGCACTCACCGGGCGGGGCCTATCTCCTCGGCCACGACCTTCGCCCCGAGCATCACGAGCGGCAGTCCCCCGCCTGGGTGCACGGTGCCCCCGGCCCGGTAGAGGCCCCGCGGGCGCCGGGCCGCGTTGGTCGGGCGCCCGATCGTGCCGAGGCGCCCGTGCGGCGCCGCGCCGTAGATCGCACCGCGCGCTGCACCGGTCTCGCGCTCGAGGTCATCCGGCGTGCGCCGCGCGGATGTGACGATGCGCGAGCCGACGCCGAGCCGTCCGACGAGCATCGCCTCATATGCGTCCAGCGACTCCGCGGACAGGGCCGCACCGGACGGCGCGTTGACGAGCACGAACCAGTTCTCCGCGCCGACCGGCGCCTCGGACGCATCCGTCGCGCACGACGCGCTGACGTACAGCGTCGGGTCGCGCGGCAGCCGGCGCTCGGCGAAGACGTCGTCGAACTCGGCGTCGTAGTCGGCGGGGAAGGTGATCATGTGGTGCGTCAGCTCCGGCGTGCGCCCGCGCAGGCCGAGCATCAGCGCGAGCCCCGACAGCGAGCGCTCGGGCTCGGGTTGCGTCGGGCGTCCGAGCAGCCGGTCGAGCACGAGCGCGTCGCCGCTCCACACGACCGCGTCGGCCGCGACGTGACCGGCCGCCGTGCTGACGCCGGCCGCCGCGGAGCCCGACAGCAGCAGCGCGTCCACGCGCGTCTCGTAGCGCAGCGCGCCGCCGAGCTCAAGCAGCCGCGCCTCGAGCGCCGCGACGAGCTCGTAGAT
>JACCZP010000136.1 GCA_013695885.1 Thermoleophilaceae bacterium
GTCCTCAGGAGGATCTTGATGTCGAGCCACAGCGACCAGTTCGCGCCGTAGAGGTAGTCGATCTTGACCATCTCGGGCAGTGACGGTCGCTGCGCCGTCTCTCGGCCGAGGCACGAGCAGCCTGCAGGACTGCGGAATCTTCAATCAGAACTTCGTGGGGAACAACGTGAAGCTCCTCAACTGCGCGGTGGCGACGCGGGTCGCGCTGGGCAACCGTGGCCTCACCCCCGAGGCCGCCTGCAGCCAGGTCGGCTTCATGAACGATGAGGCGCCCGCGGGCTTCAAGCGAAACGACTTCGCGGCATGCGTCCGTGCGGTCGAGCTGGCCCGAGCGGGCGCGGACAAGGTGCTCTAGCCACCGCGCCGACCTAGCGAGGCCACCAATCGACCGAACCCTCGCCGGCGCCTCCCCGGGGCATCGGGACGGGGCGGAAGCTCTTCCCCCCGCAGGATCGCGCCTGGCGCCGCCCGGGTGAACCAGTCGGCTTGGTCGAGGAGGCCGGGAAGATCCTCGTCGAGGCGCTCGAAGCCGGCAAGCAGCCCGGGCGGCCGGCGCTCTGCGCCGTGGGCATCCGACGCCACGTCGTGCACGAGGCCGCGCTCGAACAGCAGCACCGTGAAGTCGTACACGGGCTTCCCGAAGCGCCCCGCCATCGAGCCGGCCGTGACCGACGAGAGGACGCCGCGATCCACGACGCGCTCCATCCTGTCGAGGTCGCCGAGGAAGCACGGCGAGCGCTCGGGGTGGGCGAGAAGCGGACGCAGTCCTCGAATCTGCGCCTCGAACAGCGTCCGCTCGAGGAGCTCGCCCGTGTGCGTATACGGAGACTCGACCAGCACGTAGGGCCCGCCGCCGAGGCGGACGGCGTCCAGCGTCGAGTCGTCGATCTCGAGCAGCGACGTGATCGACACCTCGCCACCCGGGACCACCTCGAGGGAGATCCCCTCCCCCACGAGCCGCGCGTTCAGCTCCTCGACCGCGGGCAGGATCCGAGCCGGATCGAACGGATAGTCCCCGCGGATGTGCGGCGTGGCCACGAGCGTGGCCGTGCCCGCGGTCGCCGCCGCGCGCGCGAGCGCGACGCTGGCCTCGATGTGGTCCGGACCGTCGTCGAGCCCGGGGAGGATATGCGAGTGCAGGTCAATCACGTCGTGTAGAGGGTGCCCGCTTCGGTGCGCCACCTCACTCGGGGACCGAGGCGCCGACCGTCCCTGTACCTTGCGAGACGTAGTGGCGGAGCCGATGACCCGAAAGATCTCGACCGCCGGGCGTGCGCGCCAGGCCTGCGCGGGCTCGTGGAAAGAGCACGAGGCGGATCGCCGAGCGGCGCTGCGGCGTGACGCCCAGCGCGAGATGGGCGTCAACCTCTCGGAGGGGATAGCCCTCAGCCGTTTTCTGTCCGGCTTCGTCGGCAGCGCTCGCAAGCAGTGAACGAGCCGGCCTTCGATGAGCTCCTTCGGGCGCTCGTCGAGGCAGGGGCGAGGTTCGTGCTCGTGGGCGGGTTCGCCGTCAACGCGTGGGGCGTCGTGCGGCTGGGCTCCGAGCGAGCGATTCTCGCGCGGCTGAGCTTCGGCGCGCTTGTCGAGGCCCTCGAGGCCGCCCGTAAGCAACCGGCGTGAAGGACCGCCCAGAGGCGCTCGCCCGGCTCGATCTTCTCTTCAGCACGTCGCGAATCGCACATGAGGCTACCTTTGACATTCACGGCGAATTGGTAGCGCTCGGAGCGGACGACGATCAGACGCGCGAGCTTGTCCGCGAGTCCGCTCTCATCGCCCTCGACGACCTCGCCGTCCTCACGGCCCAGGCTCGCCGGCTCGCCGCACGGTGGAGCGAGCAATCGCTTCTGGCTCGCGAGGAAGCAAACCGCACCCTGCAAGCCGTTCACGCCGAGTTGGTGCGGATAGAGCCCGAGATCAGGCGCCTTCGAGCTCGCCAACAGGAGATAGCCCGAGACCTCCGCTCGCGGCTGACCCAAGCGCGAGAGGGTTAGCTCATGCTGAGGCGAACCGGGCCGCGGCCGCCTCCTCGTACCGCTCGGCGAGGATGAGCGCAGCATCGCGTATGCCTTTGATGTCGGTCTCCGCAGCCTCGATGCGGAGCTCCTGTGCACGCGCCTGGCACTGCTCCGATGTCTGCCAGGTGGCCTCTAGGCGCTCGTCCATCAGCTCGTGGACCCAGCGGTCCTCCTCGGGAAGAGACGGCCACGGTCGCGCCGATGACATGCGATGCAGTCTACCGCCGACCCCGGGCGCCGACCGGGTCCCTCGGGGCTAGCCCCCCGCCTCCGGAGCGGATCGTCCAGCGGTAGGTGGCGGGGCTGCGGTCGCGGCGCCCGCCGGAGCCGATCGCCCGGACCCGGAAGACGTGGCTGCCGCGTGCGAGCCCCGTGTAGCGGCGCGGGCTCTGGCAGCTCCGGTAGGAGCCCTCGTCGAGGCGGCACTCGAACCGCACGGCGCTGCCCGAGCCCGAAGACGCGGAGAACCGGAACCTCGCCGTCCTCTTCGAGGTGCGCTGCGACGGAGAGCTCTCGATCCTCGTGCCCGGGCGATTGCCGGCCCGGCTCTGGCCGCCGTCCCTCTCGCCGCCGTCGTCCTTTCGGCCGCCACCGCGACCGTCCTGCCCGCCTCCAGAGGTCTCGTCGCCGCCGGACTTGCCGTCTCGGTCGGAGCCCCCGCCGGGCGCGCCCGCGCCGTCGCGCTCTGCCTCACCGCCGCTGCGGTCCTTCCCTCCGCCGTCCCGCTCTTCCCTTCGCTCACGGCGGCGCTGCTCGCCTCCGCCCTCGTCCTCCCCGCCGGACCCCGCCTCCGGGTCGTCCGCCCGGCATGACGGCGTCGTCGCATAGCGGGCGCAGTAGGGCTCGAGGCTGAGCTCGTCCTCGTCGGGCGGCTCGAAGCGCTCGCACCCCTCGCCCACCGCCTCGCGCATGTAGCGGGCCCAGATCCGCGCCGGGAACGTGCCGCCGGCCACCGCCACGCCGTGGACGTCGCGCATCGGCTTCGGCTCGGCGTAGCCCACCCACACCGCGGTCGAGAGGCCCGGCGTGTACCCGGCGAACCACGCATCCTTGAAGTCGTCGGTCGTGCCCGTCTTCCCGGCGGCCGGGCAGCCGATCTGGGCGCTCGTGCCGGTGCCGCGCCGCACGTTGCGAGCCAGGATCTCCGTGGCCTTCCTCGTTACCGGGCGCTCGTAGGCCCGCTCGCCCTCCGGCTCGTCGAAGGTCTCCTTCTCGCCGTCCGGGAAGCTGACGCTGCGGACCGCCTGGGGCCTCGTGCGGACGCCGCCCCCGGCCAGCGTGGCGTAGGCGCGCGACACGTCGAGCGGAGCCACGCCCCGCTCGAGCCCGCCGAGCGCCTCGGCCGGGCGACCCTCGAGCGCCGCGGACATCCCGATGCGGCGCGCGTTCTCCTTCACCGCGTCGAGCCCCAGGTCCAGGGCGAGCTGCTGGTAGACGGCGTTGTCGCTCTTCACGGTCGCCCGGATCAGGTCGATGTCGCCGCGGTAGCGGCCGCCGAAGTTGCGCACCTCGATCTCGCCGTACCTCGGGTCGTCGAGGTCGAGCCGCTTTGACTCGTAGGTCGTGCGGTCGGGGTCGACGCCGCGGCTCAGGGCGGTCATCAGCACGACCGGCTTGAACGCCGACCCGGGCTGGCGCCGGGACTGCACCGCCAGGTTGAACTTGGTCCTGCCGTAGCGCTCCGAGGTGACCATCGTCTTGATCTGGCCGCTCTGGGGCTCGATGCTGACCAGCGCCGCCGCGGGGTCGTCGTCGCGCCCGAGCTGCGAGGCGATGGCCTCGCGCGCCTGCTCCTGGCGATCGACGTCGACCGTGGTACGCACCTCGAGGCCACCGCGCTCGACCCGTTCCCTGCCGTAGCGGTCGATCAGCGACTGCTTGACGTACTCGAAGAAGTAGCGCTCCTCCTGGCGCGTGTAGAAGCCGCCGCGCTCCACCCCGAGCGGGCGTGCAGCGGCCGCGCGCGCCCGCGCCCGCGAGACCTTCCCGGTCTCGGCCATCGCCTCGAGCACCTGCCGGCGGCGCTCACGGGCCGCCTCCTCGTCGGAGAAGGGCTCGTACAGCGCGGGGGCGCGCGGGAGCCCCGCCAGCAGCGCTGCCTCGTGGAGCATGAGCTCCTTCACCGGCTTTCCGAAGAAGGTGCGCGCCGCCGCGTGGATGCCGATCGAGGACTGGCCGTTCACCGTCCCGTAGGGCACGTTGTTGAGGTACAGGGTGAGGATCTGGTCCTTGTCCAGGCGGTTCTCCATCTCGGAGGCCAGCTTCGCCTCCTTGATCTTGCGCCCGAGCGTCTGCTCCTTGGTCAGGTAGAGGTTCCGGGCCGTCTGCTGGGTGAGCGTGGAGGCGCCCTCCACGATCTCGCCGGCCCGAACGTTCTCGAAGGCGGCGCGCAGGACGCCCTTGAAGTCGATGCCCTCGTGCTCCCGGAAGCGGCGATCCTCGGCCGCGACGGTCGCGTCGCGCACGAGCTGCGGTACCTCCTCCTCGTCGAGCTCCGTGCGCAGGGTCTCCGACTGCACCACGCCGAGGCGGCTGCCATCGTCGGCGAGCAGCGTCGAGTTCTCGCCCTTGTCGCGCTGCTTTAGATCCGCGAGGTCGGGCGCCGCTACCCACATGGCGTAGACGTACACCGTGAAGGCGGCGCCGGCCGCGACGCCGGCGAGCGCGACCGTGCCGAGGACGACGGAGACCTTGCCCACGAGGCCGAGCTCTCCCCAGCGGCCGAGAAGCGGGATCCTATGGAGGAGGCTCTTCACGGCGCATTGCGCAGGCTAGAGCGGCGCTGACTCGGGCCGGCCGCTCGCCCGGTGGCCGCCTACTCCGGTGGCGACCCTCAGCTATCCGCCGAGCCGTGGGAGGCGGCCCCCCTACCCCGCCGGCGTCACCCGGTAGGCGTCGAACACCGACTCCACGTTGCGCAGCCGCCCCACGCACGCCCGCAGCGCCGCGGTGTCCCCCACCTCGACCACGAAGCGGTTGCGGATCATCGGGTGGTTGGTGGTGCAGCGGGCCTCGATGATGTTCACGCCGCTCTCGGCGAGCGTGCGCGAGAGGTCCTCGAGCAGGCGGGTGCGGTCGAAGCCGTGCACCTCGAGCTCGGCGCGGAAGGAGGCCACGGTATCGCCGTCCCAGGCGACGCGGGTGAAGCGCTCCGGGCTGCGCATCAGGGCGCGCACGTTCGGGCACCCCTCGTGGTGGATGGTCACGCCCTTGCCGAGCGAGACGTAGCCCACGATCTGGTCGCCGGGCACGGGGCGGCAGCACTTGGCGAGGCGCACCGGGACGTCGATGAGCCCGTCGACGGTGATGCCGAAGCTCGTGGAGGCGGCGGTCTGCCGCGCGGGCTCGACGCCCTTGCCGGTCAGGACGTCCTCCGCCCCCTTGGGATCGACCGCGGCCTCGCCCTGCTTGAGCCGCTGCATGAGCTTGTTGACCACGACGCGGGTGGTCACCTTGCCCTGGCCGAGGCCGATGTAGAACTCCTCGGCCTTCTTGAAGCCCATCTC
>JACCZP010000140.1 GCA_013695885.1 Thermoleophilaceae bacterium
CGACGCAGCAGCTCTTCGGCGCGCGCGGCGATCTTCGGCGCCAGATCGAGGCTGAGGACGAGCGACAGTCGGTCCGAGATTGCGCGCATCTCGTCTCGTCCCAGTTGGCCGGCGGGCCGGGGGCCGAGGATGGCTGTCTTGTGGATCGCTCCGACCGAGGACAGGGAGATCACCGAGTCCCGCGCCAGGCCGCTCCCGCGGCGACCGGCCGGGAGAAGGAAGAAGAAGGGGTGTTCCTGCATTTCGATTCGTCGCCAGGTGGCCGCGACCCGGCGGTGACGCTCCTTGACCGCGTTGACGCGGAGGCAGATCACGTCCTCGTGCTCGCCCCTCGTGCCATCGTGGAGAAGCAGGACCGGACGCAGGCGTCCCTCGGCCAAGATCCTCGTGTGGCGTCCCCTACGAGCGCGAGCGAAGGCCTCGACGTCTCCAGCCTCCTCTCGCCCACCGTCGTCCGCCACGCTGAGGGGGAAGCTCGGGACGAACGGATAGACCGCGTAGCAAATGCGCCCCCGGCGGAGCTCGCTCGCCGCGAGTGGCACGGCCTAAGTGGCCGCGTCGTCGTCCAGGAGGGAGGCGATCTCTCGCTCCTCCTCCTCGTCCGGCTCCGTGTCGGCGGCGAGGTCTCGCGCGAGGGCCATGTCCTCCCGCGTCATCAGCGACTCGGGGGAGATGGCCGCGCCCTCCTCGATCAGCTCGAGCAACGGGGCGAGCAGGGCGAACCGGTCGTGGCCGAGGACGACGTGCACGGGACGCCCGTAGCGCGTGACCGCCACTGGCCTCCCGGCATCGAGCGCCTCGGATGCCCGCGAGGGCAACCGAATCTCGTGAGCGGGCACCTCCAGCAGTTCCATGTGAACGAGAGTAGCACTAGAAACGCGACAGTTTGACGACAAGTGTCAAAGTTGTGCACCTTTCCGTTCCGGCCCTGCCCGGGTTCGATCGATGCGATCGATCACGGCCACCCGGGCCCACCTCTGCGGCTTCGGCGTATCCCTCGCCGCTGGGGTGGCGATGCACGATCGCGCGGCGACCGTCCAGGTCGGTGCCCTCGCCCTCGAGCCCCGCCCGATCTCCGACGAGCCTCCGTTCCGGCGCGGGCCGTCGGCGATGGGAGCTGATCGGCCGCGCCCAGGTCCACCGCCACGGCCTTCCCCGAGCCGATGCCGAGGGCTCGAGCGCCGGCTGGAGCCCGGGGTGCGCCACGGCTGGAGCGCGTGGGGCCTCGGTCCCTCAGCGCGCAATCCGCGCTCCCGGGACGAACGCCGCCAGCGCGAACCAGAACTGCTCGTCGTGGCGGAGCGCTCGCAGACGCCGGCCGCGGAGTGGTCCCGAGACGGCGAGCCCGGTGATGTCCCACTCGGAGCCGGTCTGGCGGTCGAGGAATCGCCCTCGGCGGGCCTCGAACGAGAGCGTGCGACCGTCGAGGCGGCGGTCGAACGCCGCGGCCGTGCCCACCTCCGCTGAGTCGGCGATCGCGCCGGCATCGAGGGCCGAGACCACCCCCGGCTTGAAGAGCACCGCGGTCGGCACGCCACCGACCTCCTCGTTCACCACCGGTTCGCGCTCGAGTCGCGAGAAGGGCACGACCACCGTCGCCTCGCCGGCGTTCACCGCCGCCACGCGCTCCTTGGCCGGCAGCCGGCGGTCGGGTGCTCCCTCGAAGAGCATGGGGTCGCCTCCGGCGGTCTCGTAGCCCTGGTACGGGTTCGAGCCGTAGTCGCGCGAGAACCCGGTGTCACGGGAGAGCACGTCGCCGCGCGGGAAGCGCTCGCGGTAGTCCGCCCAGCTCAGGGTCTGCGAGGGCAGGACCGTGAGCCCCCGGCCGGTGAGCTTGCCCACCACGGCCTCGGCGGTGAGCTGCTGCCACCAGGACTCGGTCTGGCGGTCCCACATGACGAGGTCGGACTTCCGCAGGTTCCCCGTGGTGCCGAAGGTGAGCTCGCGGCCGCCCACGCGGCGGTCGAACACGACCGAGGAGTTGCACAGCGGGCAGTAAGTGACCGCGATCGGGCGGCCCGCCAGGCGATCGTTGACGATCTCGTGCCAGACGAGGATCTGCACCGGGTAGGCCCTCGCGGCGCCGCCCTGCTCGACCACGAGCACGGGCTCGCGCTCGTCGAGGAACCGGTCGGCCTCGGTCACCGGAACGGTCTTCGGCCGGTCCACCGGCGGGATCCCGTCGCGCGGCGGGCCCCCGCTCGCGAACTCCGAGAGCGGGACGCTGTGGCGCGAGAAATCCGTCTGCCAGCCGGCCGTGCTCACGTCGAGCTCCGCGGGCGACCTACCGCCGGGCCGGCCGCCGTCGCCCCCACCGCCGCATCCGGCGACGAGCAGAGCGAGAGCCGTGGCCAGAGCGGCCGCAGCCGTGCGTGGGGTGGGAAGCGGGAGCAGAGCGCTTCTCCTCGCGTCAGGAGCGCCGGCGCAGCGAGGCCCAGAGCGTTCCGCGCGGAGCGAGCCAGACGCTCCGGAAGCGGAGGTCGGTCTTGCTGCTGAGAACGTCATAGTCGGAGTCGTAGTGCAGGACGCCGCGCCCGTTCTTGTCTGCGATCGCCGCGAGGATCAGGTCGACGGGAGGTAGCCGGTGGTGTCCGGAGAGGGCGAGCTGGCGCTGTACGTCGAGCGCGCGGCATTCGACCTCTTCATCGATTTGAAGCAGGGGAAGCGCGAGCAGCTCCTCGATCAACTCGGAGTGCTCGCTGGCGCTGCGAGCGGAGCAGCCGGCCTCCAGCAGGAACGGCAGGCAGGTCGCGACGCGGCGTTCCTCGAGAGCGTCGGCGATCTCGTCGGCTCGGTGCTGGGGAACGGACGCGTCACCCAGCCTCGCCCACGCGGAGTTGTCCAGCAGAAGCTCGGCGCTCACTCGCGCGCCCAGCCGAAGGCGCGGACCTCGTCGGCCGCTTCGCAGTACACGAGCACCCCCCGTGAACGCACACGGTCAGCCAGGCGTCGACGCAGCGCCGCATCGCCTGCGTCCTGGGCGCGGAGCGCCGCAAGCTTGGCACGGGCACCCAGCACCACGAGCTCTCCGAGCTCGACGCGCTCCACTCCCAGCTCACCACGCAACTCCTCGAGCGCCGCCTCGACGGGCGGGGTCTCGGTGATCGCGTGTCGGCGGCGCTTCGTGGGGATCGACTCAGTGTGACACCGCGATGGTAGGGCGCACCGCCTCCCAGCGGTTGCTCAGACCGGGTGCAGCGTCGGAGCGAACCCCAACTCTGTCAGGCGGTGCGACCGAGGCGCGACTCACCATGTCGGAGTGCACCCCACCGGACAGCTGACCCTCGGAGCGCAGGCGCCCGCCACGGCGAGCGCGCGGCTCGTCCTCGGGCCTCTCCGCGACCTCGAGCGAGCCCTCGCGGAGGAGATCACCGCCCACAAGGGCGCCGATCCCCTCGCCCCGATCGCGATCCTCATCGGCGGCACGCTGCTCCGTCCGTACCTCCAGCGACGGTTGGCCACGCTCACCGGCGGCCACATCAACCTCCACTTCCTCACCCCGGCCGAGCTGGCGCTGCGGCTCGGGGAGCCGGCCATGATCGCCGCGCGACGAAAGCCACTTCCCCCGCTCGCCACCCGCGTGCTCGTGGGCGAGGTGGCGCGGGAGGCGCGCGGGTACTTCGCGCCGGTCGCGCACACGCCGGGGTTCGCCGACTCCCTGCACCGCCTCTTCCGCGAGCTCGCCCAGGCCGGCCTCGATCCGGCCGCGTTCCGGGCCGCCGCACCCGCCGCCGGGGGGAACCGGCGCAAGCACGCCGACCTGGTCGACCTCTACG
>JACCZP010000148.1 GCA_013695885.1 Thermoleophilaceae bacterium
TGCATCACGCGGCCGGGCGAGGGCGTGTCCGAGCGGGTTCCGGACGGCGCCGAGATGGTCGAGCAGGTGGAGGGGGAGGGCACCGGCAGCGCGGTTCTCGCCGCGCGCGCGGCTATCGACCCGGGCGCGACGGTCGTGGTCCTCTCCGGCGACGTGCCGCTCGTCCGCGGCGAGCTCGTGGCGAGGCTCATCGACGCCCACGAGCGCGCCGGCGCGCTCGCGACGCTGCTCACCACCGAGGAGCTCGACCCCGCCGGCTACGGGCGGGTGGTGCGCGGCTCGGACGGCGCGGTCGAGCGCATCGTCGAGACCAAGCACACGGAGGACGTGCCCGCCGAGGAGCTGGCCATCCGCGAGATCAACGTCGGCGTCTACGCCTTCGCGGGCGCAGAGCTCGTCTCCGCCCTCGATGCCGTCCCGATCACCGCCGGCGAGCGCTACCTCACCGGCGTGTTCCCCGAGATCCGGGCGCGGGGAGGCGCGATCGCGGCGCACCTGACCTCTGACACCTCGAGTGCGATGGGGGTGAACACCCGCGTGGACCTGATGGCCGTCGAGGCGCTCGCCCGCCAGAGGCTGATCGAGGGCCACGCCCTCGCCGGCGTCGCGTTCCCGGTCCCGGAGTCGGTGCACCTCGACGCCGACGTCGAGATCGGCCCCGACACGGTCATCGGTCCGGGAGTGACGCTCACCGGGGCCAGCCGCGTGGGGCGCGGGTGCCGTATCGGCCCCCACACGACCGCCGACGGCGTGCGCATCGGCGACCGGGCGGTCGTCCCCCACTCCTACCTCACGGACTGCGAGGTGGGCGAGGGCGCCTCCGTGGGTCCGTTCGCGTACCTGCGCCCGGGCGCGCGACTCGAAGCGGGGGCGAAGGCAGGCACGTTCGTCGAGGTGAAGAACTCGACCATCGCGGCCGGCGCCAAGGTGCCACACCTCTCCTACGTCGGCGACGCGGACGTCGGCGAGGGCGCGAACCTCGGAGCCGGCACGATCACCGCGAACTACGACGGGCACGAGAAGCACCGCACGGTGATCGGACGCGGCGCGAGGACGGGCGTGCACACGTCGCTGGTCGCGCCCGTTCACGTCGGGGACGGCGCGTACACTGGCGCGGGCTCGGCGATCACCGAAGACGTCCCGGAGGGGGCGCTCGGCATCGCCCGGCCGGAGCAGCGCAACGTCGAGGGCTACGCGGAGCGAGCGAGGGAGAGGTCACGGCGATGAGCACGTTGGAGGTCGGGCCCGCGTCCAGCGGCACGAGCCTGCCGATCGAGCGCGACAAGCGCCTCATGGTCGCCTCCGGGCGCGCCTCGCAGGAGCTCGCGGCCCGGATCACCGAGCGCCTCGGCGTAGGCCTCACCGAGGCCGGGCTGAAGACGTTCTCCGACGGAGAGGTCTACTGCCGCTACGAGGAGTCGATCCGCGGAGCGGACCTGTTCATCGTGCAGTCGATCGCCGGCTCGGCGCGCGAGGGGCTCACCGTGAACGACGCGCTGATGGAGCTCCTCGTGATGGTCGAGGCCGCCCAGGGCGCGTCCACCCACCGGGTGATCGCCGTCTGCCCGTGGTTCGGGTACTCGCGCCAGGACAAGAAGTCCATGCCGCGGGAGCCCATCACCGCGCGTCTCGTGGCCAAGCTGCTCGAGACCGCGGGCATCGACCGCCTGCTCACCATGGACCTCCACGCAGGCCAGGTGCAGGGCTTCTTCTCCCAGCCGGTGGACCACATGACGGCCATGCCCATCCTCACCCGTTACGTCGCCGACCAGATGGGGGAGGAGGCCGACGTCGTGGTCATCTCGCCCGACGCCGGTCGGGTCAAGCTGACCCGGAACTTCGCGCGAAAGCTCGGTGCGCCGTACGCCCTGCTCGAGAAGCAGCGTCCGGCGCAGCAGGTGGCCGAGATCGGCTACGTGATCGGTGACGTCAAGGACAAGGTCGCGGTGATCGTCGACGACATCATCGACACCGGCGGCACGCTGGCCGCCGCGGCGCAGACGGTGCTCGACGCGGGAGCCTCGAAGGTCTACGCCGTGGCCACCCACGGCGTGTTCTCGGGGAACGCGTTCGAGACCCTGGCGTCGTCACCCCTGTCCGGCATCGTTGTCACCGACACGGTGCCGCTGCGCGAGGGAGCCCCGGACATCATCCGGACGCTGACCTGCGCGGACACGCTGACCGAGTCGGTGCGGAAGATCTTCGCCGACGAGTCGGTGTCCGAGATCTTCGCGGGCGAGAACCAGCTCTTCTAGGGACGCCGACCGGCGCGCCCGAGGCGCCGCGCGGCTGGACGCAGGGCCGCGCCCGGCTACGGCTCGAAGCGCGCCTCGACCTCGCCGTCGCAGCGATCCGCGCCGCCCGACCCCTCCCTCGAGGAGAAGCTACCCGCGGGCGCCGACCGTCGGAGTTTGTAGCGTGTGCGCGGAACAATGATGCGAGTCTGGCTCGACGTCCCATATCGCGAGAAGGAACAGGCGAAGGCGCAGGGCGCGCGCTGGGACCCCGAAGCGCGCCGATGGTGGGCTGACGGCACGCGCGACACCTCACGCCTCTCCCGATGGCTCGCACCCCCGCCGCCCACGTCCGAGGGGTCGTTGGCGACCGTCGAGCTGCTCGCGGTCGAAGACCGGTGCTGGCGCTGTGACGGGGTGATCGCCTCGATCGTCGGGGGGCTGACCGACCCTGAGTGGACACTCGATCCCGAGGGCTGGGTGAGCATCGACGATATCGCGGAGATGCTCTGGGGGCTGCTCGATGAGGACTCCTATCGAGCGGAGTGGCGGATCGGACCGCTGCGTCGCGTCGAGAGTCGAGCCGCAAGGAGGGAGTACGTCGCGAACACCTGCGCGCTCTGCGCGGCCACCCAGGGGTCGCATCCGCTCGGCGAGCTCGTCGCCGAGCACATCGCCGACGGAGGACGCTACGCGGACTTCTTGTCGGTCGGTCGGGTCGACCTGCCGGTGAACCTCCTGCCCGCGGCGCTCGAGGAGCGCGGGCATGAGCTCGGGGGGATTGACGAGACTGTCGATCGTGGGTCCGAGCGCGCAGGGGACCCGGGTTTCACGCAGCGCTTCCTCCGATTCTTCGAGCTCCGCGACTACTAGCGGACCACCCGCCAACGTTCGGCGTTCCTGGACGACAGGGTGGTGCCGCCCCCTTCGGCCCGGGCGAGCTCCCGGGTGCACGAGCGCTGGAGGCAGAGGCCGCCTACCACACGCAGCGCACGGATGCCGGCGATCGGAGCGGACTTCGAGCTCCGATCGCGGTATCCCGACCGCGACCGCCGCGGTCTACGGCGATCTGCTGGCGGAGCGCGGCCGCGGCGGGCGAGAGCGGCGGTGGCTCACCGCCGGTGGCGGTCGGGCGCGAGAGGAGGGCATGGCTGGGGTGGGGAGCGCCACCGTGCCTGATGCGCCGCCGACGCCCTGGGCGCTCCGTCTAGACTCGCCGGCCGCATGGCCGACGGCGACCGCCCGACCCTGACCGTCGAGGAGCGCGCCGAGCGCGGCTCCCGCGCCACTCGGCGCCTGCGCCGCGAGGGATGGGTTCCCGGCGTGGTCTACGGCGAGGGCTCCGAGACCGTGTCCTTCAAGGTCGGCGTTCGCGACCTGCGCCTCGCCCTCCAGGCGGCCACCGCGGTGATCGACCTCAAGGTCGGGTCGGCGCGGCCGCTCCCGGTGATCGTCAAGGAGACCCAGCAGCATCCCGTGCGCGGCGAGGTCATGCACCTCGACCTGCTCCAGGTGAACCTGCGGCAGAAGATCCACTCCACGCTGGCCGTCGAGCTCGTCGGCTCCGAGTCGGCTCCCGGGGTCGTTCAGGGCGGGGTGCTCGAGCACGTCACCCGCGAGCTGAACATCGAGGCCCTGCCGGGGGATCTCCCCGAGCGCATCGACGTGGACGTCTCGGGCCTCGAGGTGGCCGGGACCCTTCCGCTGTCCGAGATCTCCCCGCCCGAGGGAGTCGAGTTCCTCGACGATCCCGACGAGACCGTCATCGCCACCATCGGCGCTCCCACCGCCCTCGAGGAGACCGATGCCGTGGAGGAGGAGACCGAGCTCGTAGGCGAGGACGCCGAGGCGGCGAGGAGAGCCGGGATCGAGCCGGGCGCCGAGGACGAAGCGAGGGGCGAGGGCTCCTGAGCCTCCTCCGCCGCGCCAAGGGCGCCGGCGGGGGCAAGGTCGACTGGCTCGTGGTCGGGCTCGGCAATCCGGGCTCCCGCTACGAGCGCACGCGCCACAACGTCGGGTTCATGGTCGGGCTCGAGCTGGTCTCCCGCTGGGAGCTGGCGCGCCCGCGCCGGCGCTACGCCGGCCTCTACGCCGAGGGGAGAGGCGGACCCGCCCGGGCGCGCGTCGGCCTGCTCATGCCGCAGACCTTCATGAACGAGGCGGGACGCTCGGCCGGGCCGGCGCGGGGAGAGCTCGGAGTCGAGCTCGACCGCCTGGTGGTGGTGCACGACGAGATCGACCTGCCCTTCGGCGAGGTGCGGCGGCGCCTGGGCGGCGGGCTGGCCGGGCACAACGGCCTGAAGTCGCTGCGGCGTGAGCTCGGTGGCCCGGACTTCCATCGGATTCGCGTGGGAGTCGGGCGCCCGGACTCGACCGACCCGGAGATCGTGGCCGCCTACGTTCTCGGCCGCTTCTCCGAGCCGGCCGAGGAGGTGGCGGCTCTCGTCGAGCGCGCGGCCGACGAGGTGGAGCGGACGTTCGAGGAGGCGGTGCAGACCGGGCCGAGATGAGCCAGGTGGGCGGCGCCGCGTTGATGTCGGCCTGAGCAGGGATTCGAGGAGGTGCTGAAGCCCGGAGGACCGCGAAATGTCACGCTCCCCTGCCGAAACCGCCCTCAGGCTAGCCGCTGGAGCAGGCGCGCTGCTACGGCCGCGAGCCCGGCGCCGGCGATCAGCGCCCCGCCGCCGATGGCGAGGAGGACCCACACGCCTCCTCTTTCCCTCGCCCGCTTCGGGCGGCTGCGCGGACGTGGGCCGGGAGGGGCGCTCTGCAGGCCCGGATCCGGGCACGCCCGTCGAGCTCGAGGACTGGGGCGCTCCCCGGACGCGGATGTCGAGCGTGAGCGGGTACTGCACGGGCTCGTCGGTGGCCGAAGTGTTGATCGTGACGAAGTAGTCGCCCGGGCCGCGAAAGTCCTCCACGGTGTTGGCGTCCTCGAGCGCCTCGTCGAGCCCCAGAGCCGCCTTCAACGAGGTCATCTGGCTGCCGCCTCCGACAGAGAACACCTCGCGCGTATCGATCAGCGCCTGGCGCAGCGGCGTGAACAGCTCGAGCACGGCCAGCTCGCGCGATCCGCCCGCGCCAGGGGATGCTTCCTCCAGCTCTGCGCTTGCGCTCAGAGCCTGGCCCCGCCCCAGACGGACCCGGTAGTAGAGCGTCTCCCCGTCGCGGACGGAGTCGCTGTAGCGGCCCGGCGCGAGGACGGGCGCGGCGTTGAACGAGCCGGCGCCCACCACCGGTTGCGCCGCGGCAGCCGGGTCGACCGCCGCCGCCCACAACAAGACCGCCAGGAGCGCGAACCGCCTAACCATTGCCTGCACGCCTTCGGCGGGCGAGGAGGGCGGCGAGGACGAACCCGAGCAGGCCAAGTGCCGAGCCGGTCGCGGCCATCGCACTGGCGCTGACGCCGTCCTCACGCGCGGCGGCGGGCCCGGGCACGGTCTCGCCCGGCGGCCGGGCGGGGGCGCCGAGCGCGTCGACGACGACCTCCATCGCGAAGGACCCGCCCTCCGGCGTCAGCTCGCGCTGATCGTCTTCGAGGGCGACCTTGACGAAGTGGCGGCCGGGCTTCGCGTAGTCGCCACCGTCCGGGCTCGTGCCCCCGCCCCCCGCCCCCTGGCCGCCGACGCCGACGCGGCGGCCGAGCAGGCCGATCGACGGAGCCCGCTTGTCGGAGAAGAAGAGGTTGGCCTCCACGGTCTCGTCGAGCTCCGCGAACTCGGGCCCGGGGCCGATGAGCGTGACCCTCAGCGCGCTGCCTATGGCGCTGGCTCCGCCGGGGAGCTCTGTGCCGCGGGGCGGGACCAGGGTCGCGGCGGCCGTGGGCGCTTGCCCGGTCGCCACCGGCAGCGCATAGAAGCGCTCCTCCTCAGACGCGATCGCGTCGACGTACTGCCCGGGCGGCAGGAGCGGGGCGTCGGCGGGACTGGTGCCGCCGCGGACCGGCTTCCCTCGGGGCAGGTAGGCACGCAGGCCCCGCACCGCAGCCGCGCGCAGTTCCTCCCCGAGCTCGTCGGCGTCGGTGGCGTCACGGTAGCTGCCGCGGCCGACTCGCGCGATGCAACGCAGCTCACGGCGCGTGCTCGCGTCGACCTGGAAGCCGATCGTCTCGATGCGCAGGTCGATTCCGCGGCGGGCCACCCGGCGCGCCACCGCGCAGGGCGACGGAGGCTGGCAGGTGTCCTCGCCGTCGGAGACGAGCACGATGGTCCGCTCGCCGGCGTTCGGCAGGTCGTCGGCCGCGAGCGTGAGCGCTCGGGAGATCGGGGTGAAGCCCTTGGCGTCGTAGGAATCCAGGGCCGCCTTGGCACGCGCACGGTCCAGGCGCCCTACCGGGAAGACGAGTCGCGTGTCGCGGCAGCCACGGCGCTTGTCGCTCGACGGCACGCGTCCCCCGAACACGCGCAAGCCGAGCTCGGCGTTCGACGGCGCGGAGTCGATCAGGGTGGTGAGTGCGTCCTTGGCCGCCTGCAGCTTCGTTCCGCCCTGCCCCACGGTGCCGCGCATGGAGCCCGACGCGTCCAGCACTTGCTCGCGGGTAGCCGCCGCCAGCCGGCCAGCCCGCCAGCCTGCCAGCGCCGCAGGAGAGCGCGCCGGGGCACCGAACCGTGACGCGTGAAGGCGCTGATCCCGCTCGGGTGCTGTCTGGCCGTCTGGACGGTGGTGATCGTCCTCGTGCTCGACTCCGGGCTGTCGAGCGCGGCCGGGCCGGAGTCCCGACCGGCCGGCGCCCTGGAGCGCGAGCCGCGCCCCCTCGTGGACGATGAGGCGCCCGAGCTGACCGTGGCGGTGGCCGGCGACGTGCACGGCGAGCCGCCGATCCGGGGACTGCTCGAGGCCGGCGCGAATCCGCTGGCCGACATGGCGGCCCCCTGCGCGCGGCCGACGTGGCGGTGGTGAACGTCGAGACCGCGGTGGGGACGGGAGGGACGCAGGCCGACAAGCAGTTCCGCTTCCGCGCCTCGAGCCGCATA
>JACCZP010000154.1 GCA_013695885.1 Thermoleophilaceae bacterium
AGCCGCCGCAGACGGCGAGCAGCGCGGCGCCACGATCGACCGCCCGGTGGATCGCGTCCCGCTTGGTCGCCACCATGTCGCGGGCCACGGCCACCTGGTCGCGGTCCTGACCCCCCCCGATGTAGAACAGGTCGTGGGCGGCCTCCTCGAGCGGCTCGCCGAGGCCCGAGGCGGCGAGCTCGAAGCCGATCCCGCGCCACTCGCAGCGGGCGCGGAGCACGGCGATGTTGCCCCGGTCGGCGTAGATGTTCATGAGGTCGGGGTAAAGCGCGCAGACCCTGAGGGTGGCGGCCGTGCTCATCCGTCGGCCTCGAGCATGACCACGGTCGAGCCCACGTAGTCGGCGGTCTCCGGCACCCGGCGGGCGGGCAGCACCCGGTATCCGCGGGCGGCGGCCAGGGACTCGAGCGCCCGCGGCGGGAAGAGGTCGAGCACGATCGTGTAGAGCGACTCCGACAGCTCGCCGCCGGGCGCTATGGCCTGGCGGAGGCGCTCGATGGCCACCGCCTCGCCCTCGGGGCGCACCGCCATCGGGCGGCTCGAGAGCACCCAGCCGTCCTCCTCGCGCATGTCCGGCACCGGAGGCTCGGTCTCGGCCACGGGCGTCCCCTCCCAGGGATCGGCCAGGGCCACGGCGAGCAGGCCGCCGGGCACGAGGTGCGCGCGCACGCGGTCGAGCATCGCTGCCCGACCTTGCTCGCCGCCGAGGAGCTGGGCCACCTGCATCGGTGCCAGAGCGAGCGGAAAGCGCCGGCCGGCCAGGTCGAGCGAGCGAGCGTCGAGCGTGTGCGCCCGTACGGGCAGTCCGGCGGCTCGTGCCCGCGTGGATAGGGCGAGGACGAGGTCGGCGTCGGAGTCCACCGCGGTCACCTCCTGGCCGTGGGCGGCGAGGTCGAGGGCCACCCGTCCCGTCCCGCAGCCGATGTCGAGCACCGGGCCGCCGCGCTCGGCGGCGAGCTCGCGCCAGAGCGGGAGGTCCGCGTCGTAGGAGGCGCACTCCACGTCGTGCCAGGCCACGACGTCATCGAGACGCGCTGTCGAGCTCACTCCGACCACCGTCCGGCGGCGCCGCGATCGGCGAGGATGTCGCGCAGCTCGAGCAGAGCGGTGTAGGTGGGAAGGGCGTAGAGCGGAGCCCCGTCCCCGTCCCCGTCGGCGGCGGCCAGGTCGAGCGAGCGGCCGAGGTCGCGCTCCACCACCGCCTCGGCGGTCACTCCCGCGTACTTGAGCCGCAGGGCCATCTCCTCGGCGCGGGTCCCCGAGCAGGTGACGCGTCGCACGCGGCCGGCGAGCAGCTCGAAGTCCGCATCCCAGACCCAGGAGACATCGCGGCCGTCGGCGATGCCGTCGTTCAGGGCGATCCACAGGTCGATCCGCTCCTCCTCGAGCAGGAGCGTGCGCAGCACCTCGTTCGCGCCGGCCGGGTTCTTGACGAGGAGGATCGCCAGGTCGCGACCCGAGAGCCGCACCCGCTCGGTGCGCCCGAAGACGGCGGTGACACCCTCGAGACCGGCGCGGACATGGTCGAGGGATGCCCCGAGCTCGAGCGCGCAGGCCGCGGCGCCGAGCGCGTTGTAGACGTTGTAGACGCCTGGGAGCGGCAGGAAGGCGCGGAGCTCGCCGGCCGGGGTGTCGACCACGAGGTCGGTGCCCCTCATCCCGCGGAGGTGCACCTCGCGCGCGGCCACCGCGGGTCGCGGGCGCTCGCGTCCGCAGTTCGGGCAGCGGTAGCGACCGAGGTGGGCGAGGTAGGCGACCTCGTAGCGGTAGGCGTGCCCGCAGCGCCGGCAGTGCTTCGAGTCGGCGGCGTGCTGCATCCCCGGCAGCGCGATCGAGTCGTCCTCGATCCCGAAGCCCACCACGCGCCGGCGCCCACGGCCGAGGTCGGCGATCAGCGGATCGTCGACGCAGAGCACGAGCGCGGTGTCGGGCGGGGCGTCCGCGACCACCGACGCCCAGCGGTCGGCGATGATCTCGAGCTCCCCGTAGCGGTCGAGCTGGTCGCGGAACAGGTTGGACAGCACCAGGGCGCGCGGGTGAAGGGCGCAGGACACCGCGGGCAGCCACCCCTCGTCGACCTCGAACAGCCCGAGCTCGCGCGTGCCGCGGCCGGCGTCGAGCAGCGCGGTCGCCACGCCCCAGTGCATGTTCGAGCCGGCACGGTTGTGCACGACCTGGCGCCCGGCGTGGCGGAGCATGCCGGCAAGGAGCCCGGACGTGGTGGTCTTCCCGTTGGTGGCCGACACGAGCACCGCGCCCTCGGCGAGCCGCTCTCCGAGGCGCTCGATGGCGCGCGGCTCGAGCCGCAGCAGCACCCGCCCCGGCGCGGTGGTGCCTCCG
>JACCZP010000170.1 GCA_013695885.1 Thermoleophilaceae bacterium
CCGCCCACCGCGTACACGGCAACGGCGACGGCGAGCCCCCACCCGGTCGATACGACCATCCAGCCGGCGTCGAAGCCCTTCGAGCGGGCCAGCAGGACATTGCCCACGACGCCGTCGCCGAGGATGATGAGGATCATCGTGCCAAGCAGCTCGGCCACGAATAGCTGACCCATCGAAGGATCCATCGCTTCCTTCCCCCCGTCTCCCCGCGCCACGGCGACGCCCGGATATTCCTAACCGAGCCGACGGCGGTTGTCAAAGCGACTGGGATCGACTTGGTCGGGTACGTCCCGCGTAGGGCACGAGTCGAACGCGGGGAGGACCGCATGAAGGCAGTCATCTATCAGGGACCGGGCAAGGTCACCGTGGAGAACGTCGAGGACCCCAAGCTCGAGATCCAGGACGGGCCCGGCGTCGAGCCGAGCCAGGTCGGCCGCAAGACCGAGCACGGCGTGATCCTCAAGGTGGTCTCGACCAACATCTGTGGCTCGGACCAGCACATGGTCCGTGGGCGTACCACCGCCCCCGAGGGCCTTCAACTGGGGCACGAGATCACCGGCGAGGTGGTGGAGCTCGGCCGCGACGTCGAGTTCATCAAGGAGGGCGATCTCTGCTCGGTGCCCTTCAACATCGCCTGCGGGCGCTGCCGCAACTGCAAGGAGCAGGCGACCGGCATCTGCCTGAACGTGAACCCCGCCCGCGCCGGCGGTGCTTACGGCTACGTGGACATGGGCGGATGGCGCGGCGGCCAGGCCGAGTACGTGATGGTCCCCTACGCCGACTGGAACCTCCTGCCCTTCCCGGACCGCGACCAGGCGCTCGAGAAGATCCTCGACCTGACCATGCTCTCGGACATCTTCCCCACCGGCTACCACGGCGCCTACACCGCCGGCGTGGGGCCCGGCATGACCGCCTACGTGGCCGGCGCCGGACCCGTCGGCCTCGCAGCCGCGCGCTCATGCCAGTTCCTCGGCGCGGCGGCCACCATCGTCGGCGACCTCCAGCCCGAGCGGCTGGAGCAGGTCGAGAAGATGGGCGCCATCCCGCTCGACATCTCGAAGGGCGACCCCGTCGACCAGATCGAGGGCATCCTCGGCGTGCCGGAGGTGGACTGCGCGGTCGACGCGGTGGGCTTCGAGGCCCACGGCCACGGCGACGAGTCCGGCAGCGAGGCACCGGCCACCGTCCTCAACTCGATAATGGGCATGACCCGCGCCGGAGGCAAGCTCGGCATCCCCGGCCTCTACGTGACCGAGGATCCCGGGGCCGAGGACGAGGCCGCCCAGCGGGGCGCCCTCAGCATGGACTTCGGGCTCGGGTGGGCGAAGTCCCACATCTTCTACACGGGGCAGACGCCGGTCATGTATTACAACCGCGGACTGATGATGGCCATCCTGCACGACCGGGTGACCGTCGCGGACGCGGTGAACGCAACCGTCATCACCCTCGACGACGCCCCCAGGGGCTACGAGGACTTCGACAAGGGCGCGGCCGAGAAGTTCGTCCTCGACCCGCACGGGATGATCAAGTAGCGAGGGGCGAGCGGGGGCGCGGTCTCGAGCCGTGCCCCCGGCCGGCGCCATGGACCTACGCAGCCGGCGGCAGGCGCTCCACCCGGTACCCCATTCGCTGGAGGTCGCCCGAGAGGCGCAGCTCGGTCGCCTCGGGGTCCTCCCCATCGCCGAGTCGGGTGAGCGGCACGTCGATCCGGCTGGAGCCCTCCTCGCCCGAGAACACGACCGAGACGGTGGACTCGTTGCGCGATACCGAGGCGCGTGGATAACGCGCGACCCTGGGCAGTCCGGTGAGCCGGATCATCGCCGCCGGACTTTACGTGCGGTAGCCCCGGGGCGACGCCGGTGAAGTCCCGCGCGTCGCGGGCGTTCGCGCCGGTTAGCCTGACGGCTCGCGAAGTCACCAGAGGGAGGGTCAGTTGACGCCGGAACCGAGGACCGTGTTCGTCGAGCGTGCCGGGCGCGTGATGGTCGTGGCGCTCGACAACCCGCCCCGGAACTTCATGAACGGTGCCATGGTGAGCGAGCTCGACGAGCTCGTCAGGCTGCTCGAGGGCGATCCCACGGTGGGAGCGGTGGTCATCACCGGGGCGCCCGCCGACGTGTTCATCACCCACTTCGACGTGTCCGAGATCGAGCGCGGCTCCGGGGTGGCCACGCGGGCGCTGTCGGGGCCGGTCGCGGGAGGCCTGCGCGCCGTCGGAGCCCTGCGGCGCCTCCCGGGGGTCGACGAAGCGCTCGGGCGAAGCCCGGCGGCCGGGCTCGCCGGGCTGCACGCCATCCACGACCTGTTCAACCGCATGAACCGGCTGGACAAGGTCTTCGTGGCCGCGATCAACGGGCTGGCCCTCGGTGGAGGCTGCGAGCTCGCGCTGGCCTGCGACGTGCGGATCATGGCCGATGCCGGACTGCCGATCGGACTGCCCGAGAGCACGCTCGGCCTCATCCCCGGAGCGGGCGGCACCCAGCGGCTGGCGCGCACCCTCGGGCCCGGTCGGGCGCTCGAGCTCATGCTCGAGGGCCGACCGCTGCTTCCGGACGAGGCGCTCGAGGTCGGGATCGTCCACCGCGTCGTGGAGCCGGGAGCCCTGATGGACGAGGCGATGGCCACCGCCGAGCGGCTGGCCCTCCGTTCCCCGGTCGTCGTGAAGGAGCTCAAGCGCGCCGTGTACGACGGCGCCTCGCGTCCGCTGGCCGACGGGCTGCACGTCGAGCGCACCGGGTTCGTGGCCGCGGCCTCGAGCCCGGAGGGCCAGCGGGCGATGAAGGCCTACGTCGAGGAGGTCGAGGAGATGGGCGACGTCGGCCCGGACGAGGCTCTGGCCGAGCTCGAGCGCTGGCGGCTCGGCATCGCGGTCGACATGACCGGCGAGGGATAGCCGCGGCAGCGCCGGGACCCGCGGGCGCGGCCCCGCTCGACGCCGACGTCATGCTCGCCGCGGCCCGCCGGCCGCTCGCGATCGGGATCGGCGGCGGCGGTGACGTGGTCGGCGCGCTCGCCACCGCGGAGGCGTGTCGCCGCGCCCACGGCGCCGACCCGGTGGTTGGCGGCGTGGCCTGGGAGCGGCTCGTGATCGACCCCGAGCCCGGTCCTCGTGGGGTGTCGGAGATCGTCGGGGACGTCGGCCGGCCCGCGGAGGCGGCGCTCCTCGCCGGCCCGGACACGCGCGTCGCCGCGAGCGGAGTGCTCTTCGGGGAAGCCCACATGGCGCGGTTTCTCGGGCGGGACACCGTGCTCGTGGACGTGCTCGGAGGGCCGGTGGCGGTAGCCGACGGCCTGGCCGCGACCGCCCGCGCGCTCGGCGCCGACCTGCTCGTGTTCGTCGACGTGGGCGGCGACGTGCTCGGGCACGGCGACGAGCCCGGACTGGCCAGCCCGCTCTGCGACGCGGTGATGCTTGCGGCGGCCGCCCGCCTGGCCACCGAGCCCGAAGGCCCTCCGGTGCTGGCCGCGGTGTTCGCGCCCGGCTGCGACGGTGAGCTGACGCTCGAGGAAATAGCCGAGCGCGTGGCCGAGGTGGCCGTGGCCGGAGGCCTCGCGGGAGCCCGCGGCCTCACGCCGGCGGTGGCCGAGCGCCTCGAGCAGGCGGTCCGTGAGGTGCCCACCGAGGCCAGCGCCCAGGCCCTTCGCTGCTTCCGCGGAGAGCGGGGCGTGGTCGCGATCCGCCACGGGGAGCGCGAGGTGGCCCTGTCGCCGGTGGGCGCCACGACCACCTACCTCGACCCTCGGGTGACCGTGGCCACCGCCGCCCGCCTGGCCGCCGCGGTCTATGAGTGCGGGAGCCTCGAGGAGGCCAACGACGTGCTGCACTCGCTCGGCGTGCGCTCGGAGCTCGACCTCGAGCGCGAGCGCGAGCGCTCCCCGTCAGCCTGATCCCACCCCGAACGAAACGGGGACGTGTAGGAGGCGGCCAGGCTGGCGGTCGAGTTCGAGCCGCAGCTGTACCGAGTGGCGTTCGCGCACGGCCCCGCGTAGGCGACGGGTCCGCGGCTCGTCAGTCGATCAGCCGCGCCCGCATCCGCCAGATCGCGATCCGCCACATCAGCACGGCGAACGCCACCAGCACGCCGACCGAGATCAGATCCGCGACCGGCTCGAGGCCGAACACGGCGTGGCGCACCAGCTCGACGGAGTGGAAGAGCGGGTTGATCTGCGCGATGGCGGCGGCTACCGCCGGCAGTCCGTCGACGGGGAAGAAGGCCCCGGCCACGAGGAACAGGGGCGTGACCACGGCGCTGATGACGTAGTTGAAGTTGTCGATCGACTTGGCGAAGGCGGCGATCGTGACCCCGAAGGAGGCGAAGCCGAAGCCGGTGAGGAACCCGATCAGCGGCACCAGCACCACGCCCGGTCCGGGGCGCAGGCCGAAGAAGACCGCGACCACGAGCGGCGCCATGCAGTAGACCCCGGCGCGGATCGAGATCCACGTGACCTCGGCGGTGACCAGCTCCTCGGTATCCACCGGAGCGGCCAGCAGCGCGTCGTATGTGTGCTGGAAGCGGTACTTGATGAAGGTGGAGAACATGCCCGGGAAGACCGAGGAGAACAGGGCGGCGGTGGCCACGATCCCGGTGCCGATGAAGTCGATGTAGTCAAGCCCGGCCACCCGCGGGACGAGCACGCCGAGACCGAACCCGAAGGCCAGCAGGTAGATCACCGGCTCCATGACCGACGAGAAAGTGGTGGAGAGCCAGTAGCGGGTGAACACCGTCACGTCCCGGCTCATCACCCCGGCGATGGCCGCCGGCTCGAGCCGGCCGATGCGGCGGGCGCGCGGTGAGGGGGCGCCCTGGCCGGCGGCGGCGCCGTCGGACGCGGGGGCGCCCGGGCCGGGCTCCGCTCCCGCGGGCACGTCGGCTCGCCCGCTCACTCGCCCTCCGCTCCGGTGAGCACCACGAAGACGTCCTCGAGCGACGCCGCACGGCGCTCGCCCTGCACGTCGAATCCGTTCACGTCCTCGGCGCGGAGGATGGCCACTGCGGTGCCCGAGCGCCGGGTCGAGAGCCCGCGCTCGGAGGCACGGGCCTCGACCTCGCGCAGCCGCGCCGGCGGGCCGTAGACCTCGAGCGTCTCCCGGCCGGCGTGCTCGCGGACGAGGTCGGAGGGCCGCCCGTAGGCCACGATCTGTCCCTTGGCCATCACCGCCACCCGGTCGGCCAGCCGCTCGGCCTCCTCGATGTAGTGGGTGGACATCAGCACGGTCACCCCCTCCGTGCGCAGGGCGTCGATCAGCGACCACAGCTCCTGGCGCACCTGCGGGTCGAGCCCGACGGTGGGCTCGTCGAGCAGCACGAGCCTCGGGCGGTGGACGAGCCCTCGGGCGATCAGCAGACGCCGACGCATGCCCCCCGAGAGCTCGTCCACCACCGAGTCCGCCCGCTCGGTGAGGCCCGCGATCTCGAGCGCACGGTCCACGGCGGCGCCGCGCTCGCGGCGCGGCACCCGGTAGAGCCGGGCGAACACGGTGAGGATCTGGCGTGCGGTGAGCTCGACGTCGAGGTTGTCCTGCTGGGGCACGACGCCGCTCTCCGCACGGGCTCGCTTCGAGTCGCCCGGCAGGCGGCGGCCGAGCACCTCGATCTCGCCCTCGTCGGCGATGGCCTGCGCGGTGAGCATCCGCATGGTCGTGGACTTGCCGGCACCGTTCGGCCCGAGCAGCCCGAGGCACTCCCCCTCGGCGACCTCGAGGTCGATCCCGTCGACGGCGACCACGGGACCGAAGCGCTTGCGCACCCCGCGGAGCGATATGGCGGCCCGCCGGCTCACGGCGGAGAGGATTGCGCACGCCGTCCAGCCGGCCGCGCGCGACAGACTGTTGCGCCGCTAGCGGATGATGAACACGAGCGCCGGGCCGAGCCGGTTGCCCTCGGCCGACCACGTGACCCGGTAGGTGCCGACGCCACGGGGTGGGAAGCTGCGCTGCCACCGCACGACGCTGCCGTAGATCCGGCCCCGGCGGCGCAAGGTGAAGACGCGGCAGTCGCGGCGGCGGGTGGGCGCCGAGACGCACAGCCGGTAGCGGGCGAAGTAACGCGCCTGCGCACCGAGCTCGAGGTAGATCTGGCCGGCTCCCCGGGCCCGCGTGCGGAGCGTGATGTCGCCGCTCGGGCTCACGTAGGAGGAGATGGGCTCGGGCCCCGGAGGGGCGGGAACGGGTGGAGTGGGTGGCGCCGGCGGAGTGACGCCGGGTGGAGCAGGTGGCGCCGGAGGGACGGGATCGCCTGGCGCCTGCGCGCCCGCGGAGAGCGGCAGGGCGAGCGCCGCGGCGGCCACGGCGGCAGCGAGAGGCAGTCGAGGCGAACGTCTCATGAGGCGCACCCTAATCGCTGATCGGCACGGTCGGTCGCGCCCCTACCCCTGCTTCACGGCGGAGACGACCTCGTCGAGCCCCGACTTCGCGTCGGAGAAGAGCATCATCGTCTTCTCCTCGTCGTAGAA
>JACCZP010000180.1 GCA_013695885.1 Thermoleophilaceae bacterium
GTCGCGATCGTTCGGCGGTACTCGTCGCGGTCGGGGAGCCCGAGCTCATAGCGCAGGGCGAGCGACTCGATCTCCTTGGGGAGCGCCATCCCCTCTCCGCAGAGAACGACGGTGGACAGCCTCCCGGGGCGCGCGAAGCGGTCGGCGAGCTCCCGCAGCTCCCTGATCATGAAGGGAGCGGTCAGGTGGCGCGCGAAGTCCTTGAGCAGGAAGATGGCCTCGACGGTGAGCCCGGCCATGTTCCCGAGCAGCTTCTGGGGGTCCTCGGTC
The DNA here is from genome assembly GCA_013695885.1 of Thermoleophilaceae bacterium. Lineage (GTDB taxonomy): Bacteria > Actinomycetota > Thermoleophilia > Solirubrobacterales > Thermoleophilaceae > JACCZP01. The sequence goes on from JACCZP010000180.1 coordinate 271, forward strand.
CCGTACACCGGGCGCTCCCCCGAGGCGCCGACGAGCCCCCGCGTGATGCTCCACTCGAACACCGGCACGCGGAGGTCCGCCCCCACCGACGCGAGCATGGTCCGCACGCGATCCTCCTCGGCGGTCTCCACGGCGATGACCGGGTGCCGGGAGAGCACGAGGGTCTTGACCTCGTGGACCACGCTCGCTGATGTCTCCCTCGCGGCGAGCATGGTTCTGGCCAGGCCATCGGCCGGCTGGCCGTTCGGCTTGAGGAGGGCCGTATCGAGGCGCTACACGGAGCGCTCGGCTCCGTCGAACCCGCCTTCCGCCTGGGTCGCCACCGGAGGCTCTCCGCTCGAGCCGTCGAGAGGCGCCTCGATCACCTCGGCGCCCGCGGCGGGGGCTGCCGCCACCGCCGGTACGAAGCCGCGCCCCTCCTTCGCGATCGTGCCCTCACGCTGAAGCGTGGCCGACACCCGGTACAGGTAGTTCGGCTCGATGGAGAGCTCGGTGGCCGCTTCGGAGATCGAGATGCCGGGACGCTGCTCGACCAGCGCGAGGAACTGATCCGAGCGAGTCGGCTGGCCCTTGGGTGGCCGGCCCCGGCGCGGACGCCCTCCGCTCGGCCGGCCCTTGCCGGAACCTCGCCGCCGCCCGCTTCCCGCGACGCGGCCGCCTCCGACCTGCTCGAGGGCGGATATGGCCGACTCGATCTGGTTCAGCTCCTCCACGAGCGGACGTAGCTCGTCGCGCCTCTGCTTCAGCTCGGTCAGGAGCCTGCTCACTGTCTCCGTGGCCATGTGGTCCCCTCGGTTACGAGTTCTCGGTTGCACTCCCTAATGTAAGGAGGAATAGACAGTACAGTACCAGGCCAAGAGTTACCGCTTAGTACAGATAAGTGAAACGGGCCGTGTGGGAAGCCTCTGGTCAGGCGAAGACCGCGCGCGACCCGAGGTGGGCGCCGACCTTGCGCTTGACCCGTTGCAGGGCGTTGTCCACCGTCTTCGCGTCGCAGGCGAGCCGCTCGGCGATCACCTCGTAGGCGTGCCCGTCGAGGTAGAAGGACAGCACCGAGCTCTCGAGGTCGGACAGGACGGTCGAGAGGCACGTCACCAGGCTCCTGAGCTCCTCGGTGGAGATCGCCTGGTTGGCCGGCTCGCGTGAAGAGGGTCCCGCGAGCGTCTCGTCGAGGGTTGGCTCGTCTCCCGCCGCCACGGCAGGCGTGCCGGAGAAGGAGATGTACTGGTTCAGTGGAGTGTGCTTGTTGCGGGTGGCGGTCTTCACCGCAGTGATGATCTGCCTTGTGATGCACAGCTCCGCGAAGTTGCGGAAGCTCGACTCCCGGTCGGTGCGGTAGTCACGCACGGCCTTGTACAGCCCGACGAGCCCTTCCTGGATGAGGTCGTCGGAGTCGCCACCGATCAGGAAGTACGACGACGCCTTGAGGCGCACGAAGCCGTGGTAGCGGCGGATGATCCGGTCGTAGGCGTCGGTCCTCCCGCTCTTGGCGAGGGCGACGAGGTACAGGTCGTCGAGGCGGACCTCGACGGAGCGGGGCGAGACGGCGGAGACGGCCACAGACACTCCCTCCGGACCCTTCGGGCCCTGAAGACGCGGCGTACCTACCTCCCCTATGACGCCAGTTGAACACTGGACGAGGCTGGACTAACCCTCTAGTCCACCCTGAGCTACGTCGGGCAGTATGCGTCCTCGGCGTGGTTCTGTCAACCACCGTGCCCGCGTGCCCGCAAGATCTCGTACAGAAGGGCGGCCGCGGTGGCCGAGACGTTGAGGGACTCGACCCGGCCGCAAAGGGGCAGGGATACCAGCTCGTCACACGCGGCGGACACCCTCGGCCGCAGGCCCCGGCCCTCCGCGCCGAGGACGATCACGACGCGTCCGGCGAAGTCCGGTCGTGTCCACGGCACGCCGGCATCGGAGGTGGCGCCGTAGCACCACGCCCCCTCCCGCTTCGCGTGCTCCAGGAAGTCCGCCAGGTTGCGGGTGCGCGCGACCGCGAGGTGCTCGACCGCCCCCGCCGAGGCACGGCACACCGCCGGGGTGACCTCGGCCGCCCGGCGCTCGGGGATCACGACGCCCGCCGCCCCGGTGCACTCGGCCGTGCGGCAGATCGCCCCCAGGTTGCCGGGATCCTGGACCTCGTCGAGGCAGACCACAAGGGCATCCTCAGGCTCGAGAAGACGTTCAGCCTGTGCGTAGGGATAGGGCTCGACCTTGGCGCACACACCCTGGTGCTCGAACGAACCGCACCTCGCCTCGATCTCGTCGGGGCCCGCCCGCTCGGTGCCCGCCGGCAGCCAGGGCTCGCGTGCCGCGCGGTCCGTGGCCCACACCTCCAGCACCCGCCGGCGCCCGCGAAGGGCCTCGTACACCGGGTTGCGGCCGTAGACGATCAGACGAGCTGGCCGGAGCCGGGACCGAGGTCGATCGGCGGACGGGGGCTGGGCCCGGTCACCGGACGGGCAGGAGCTGCGGACCCTGTGGGGTGTCGCGGACTTCCCACCCGAGCGTCCTGAGGTCCTCGCGCCGGAGGTCGGCCTCCGCGAAGTCGCCGTCCGCCCGAGCCCTCTCACGGGCGACCAGCAGCCGCTCGACCTGCGGCGGAGGGCCACCCTGCGCGGTCCCCGGACGATCGAGCAGGGCCTCGAGCCCAAGGGTCCACAACATGTCGCGCAGCCGCCCCACGCCCGGGCGCTCGCCGGCGTCGGCGCGGCGGTTGGCCTCCCCGACCCAGTCGAACAGGACGGCACGGGCGGCGGGGGTGTTGAAGTCGTCAGCCAGGGCGTCGAAAAAGCGATCGACGTAGGTGTCGAGCCCCTGGGGCTCGGGCCCCTCCGGGTCGAGACGCCGGGACAGCTCCTCGATCCTCCCCACCGACCGCCGAGCCTCCTCGAGGGCTTCGGGCGAGAACGCGATCGGCTGGCGGTAGTGGCCGCTGACCATGTACATCACGAGCGCGTCGCGCCCGGACTGGTCGAGCGCGCCCGCCAGCGAGCGGATGTTGCCCAGCGACTTCGACATCTTCTCGTCCTCGAAGCGGATCATCCCGTTGTGCATCCACAGGCGGGCGAGCGGCGCTCCGCGCCCGGCCTCCGTCTGGGCGATCTCGTTCTCGTGGTGGGGGAAGACCAGGTCGGACCCGCCACCGTGGATCTCGAAGTCGAGGCCGAGGATGTGCTCGGCCATGGCGGAGCACTCGATGTGCCACCCCGGGCGGCCCTCCCCCCACGGTGACGGCCATGCGGTGTCCTCGCCCTCCTTGTGCGCCTTCCAAAGTGCGAAGTCCTGCGGACTCTCCTTGAGCCCCGGACGCGCGGGGTCGTCGTCCTCTCCCTGCACCATGTCGTCGAGCGGCCGGTTCGACAGCTTGCCGTAGCCCGGGTGGGAGCGCACGCGGAAGTACACATCGCCACCGGCCTCGTAGGCATGCCCGCGGTCGACCAGCGCGAGGATCAAGCCGACGATCTCCGGCACGCTCTCGGTGGCCAGCGGCTCGACGTCGGGGCGGCCGAGGCCGAGGCGGTCGGTGTCCGCGACGAAGGCGGCGGTCATCTGGCGCGCGAGGTCGGCGCTCGGGACCCCGGCGGCGAGGGCGGCGGCGTAGATCTTGTCGTTGACGTCGGTCACGTTCTCCACGAACAGCACATCGTGGCCCTCGTGCTCGAGGAAGCGCTTGAGCAGGGAGAAGACCACGAACGGCCGCGCGTTCCCCACGTGCACCCGTTCGTAGACCGTCGGGCCGCAGGCGTATATCCCCACTCGGCCCGGCTGCCGGGGCTCGAGCGTGCGGAGCTCGCCGCTCAGCGTGTCGTGGAGGCGGATGTCTCGCACGCCTACGTCAGTCCGCGCGCTCGAGGCTCGCCACGGCGTGCGCGGCCATGCCCTCGCCGCGTCCGATGAAGCCCATCCCCTCGTTGGTGGAGAACTTCACGTTCACGCACAGCGGGGCGAGCCCGGCGGCCTCGGCCAACGAGAGGCGGATCGCATCGCGGTGCGGAGAGAGCTTCGGAGCCTCGGCGATCACCGTCGCGTCGACGTGACAGACCCGCCAGCCGTGGTCGTCGAGGAAGGTGCAGACCTCGCTCAGGAGCAGCATCGAGTCGGCGTCGCGGTAGCGCTCGTCGGTGTCCGGGAAGTGCTGGCCGATGTCGCCGAGCCCCGCGGCGCCGAGGAGGGCGTCGATCACGGCGTGAGCCAGGACGTCGGCGTCGGAGTGGCCGATGAGGCCACGCTCGGCGTCGGCGATCTCCACCCCTCCGAGCACCAGGCGGCGCCCTTCGACGAGCCGGTGGGAGTCGTACCCGATCCCGGCCCGGGCGCTCACCCGAGCGGCTCCATCCGCCGGCGGCGGCCCTCGAACACCGCGACCTCCTCCACCCCTGCCTCCATCACCATCTCCACCGCCTCCTCGTAGCGGTAGGCGAGCTGGTCCGGGGCGTGGGCGTCGGAGGAGAGCGTGACCGGACGGCCGGCCTCAAGGCACATCTCGAGGAAGCCGACGGCGGGATAGATCTCGCCGACGGGCTTGCGCAAGCCTGCGGTGGAGACCTCGATCGCGACGTCGGAGTCCGCGATCGCCTCCATCGCGAGATCGTAGAAGCGGCGGAGGTCGCCGCTCGGCTGCGGTCGCTGCGGACCCCACATCTTCACGAGGTCGGGATGGGCGAGCACGTCGAACAGCCCGCTGCGCGCCGCCTCGGCCAGCGTCTCGAAGTAGCGCCGCCACACCCGGTCGGGATCGGCGCCCGCACGCCAGACGTCCCAGTCCCCGCCCATGTCCACCGCCTGGGCGCCGAGGAAGTGGACCGAGCCGAGCACGTAGTCGAAGTCCCGGCTCTCTAGGAAAGTCGCGGTCCGATCCTCGCGGCCCGGCACGAAGTCGGCCTCGATCCCCAGGGCCAGCGGCGTCCGATCGCGGACGAACTCGCAGTACTCGTCGAGATCGTCGACCGCGTTCTCACGCCAGAACGGGTGGTCCCACACGTCGAGGGCCTGAACGAAGCGGTGCATGTGCTCGGAGACGCCGAGCGCGCCGATTCCACGCTCGGCGGCCACCGTCGTGTAGCGCTCGACGTTGGCCGGGGTGAAGTGCTCCTCGGCCGTCGCGCCCACATCGTCGCGGCGCAGGTGGACGTGGAGGTCGGTGAGCATCGTCGGGCGGGCTGGGCTCAGCCGCGAGGGGCGGCGCGGAGCTCGCGGTCGCCGAGCAGGGCCTCGGCCAGCGCCAGATCGACGGTGTTCGTGACCTTCAGATTCTCGGGCGGGGCCTCGACGAGCCTGACCACTCCGCCGGCGGCCTCGACGAGCGAGGAGTCGTCGGTGGCAGCGGCAAGGACGGCGTCGTCGACTCCCAGGGCCCGGTGGAGCGCGGCGGCGTCGAACACCTGCGGGGTCTGCACGCTCCAGAGGCCCGCGCGGGGGAGGGTGCGGACCACCGTGCCGTCATTGCCCGCCTCCTTTACCGTGTCGCTCATCGGTGAGGCGGCCACGGCGGCGTCACACCCGCCGGCGGCGAGCATGTCGAGGCAGCGCTGCACGAGCACCCGGGAGACGAGTGGCCGTGCGGCGTCGTGCACGACGGCCACGGTGGCCTCGGGGGCGGCCCGAAGCGCCTCACGGACGGACGCCGACCGCGAGGCCGCGCCGCGGACGCGGTCGGCACCGTGCTCGTAGCCGGCGGGAACGGCCACCACGACGCGGTCGCAGACCGTCTCGAGCACGTCGAGGCTCCACTCGAGCAGCGGCCTGCCTGCGCAGGCGGCGAACGCCTTGGGGCCGTCCGTCCCGAGGCGCTCGCCGCTCCCCGCGGCGGGCACGATCCCCACGATCGCCACCGACCCGAGCCCGCCCGCGGGGTACCGGGCGAAGACGCCGCGCGTGGGAGCGCGGCGCCCCTAACCGGCCGCAGCGGCGTGGCCGTCGCCGTTGCGGTTCTGGTGCGCGTCGTCGATCAGCCGGTCGATGTGCTCCTCGGCCGGATCGGCCTCCAACTCGAGCGCGTACATGAGCTCCGAGGCGAGGATCTTCTTGGCCCGGGTGTACATCTGCTTCTCGCCGGTGGAGAGCCCCTTGTCGGACTCGCGGATGGCAAGGTTGCGGACCACCTCGGCCAGCTCGTAGACGTCGCCGGTCTTGATCTTGTCGCGGTTGTGCTTGAAGCGCCGGTTCCAGTTCTTCGGCATCGTGCTGGTCTCGTCGCACAGCACAGCGGTCACCCGCGCGACGGCCTCCTCGTCGATGATGCGCCGCAGGCCCGCGCGGCCGGCGTTCTCGGTGGGGACCATCACGGTCATCTCGTTGTGGAGGATCTTGATGGTCAGGTACTCGCGGCTCTCGCCGATCACCGTCTTCATCTCCTTCTTGAGGACCTTGCCCGCCCCGTGGTGCGGATAGACGACGTAGTCGCCGATCTCGTACTCGATGTCCACGACCTCACGGGTGATCTCGAGATCCTCGACGTCCTGCTCCCAGTCTTCGGTTACCTCCTGAATAACTGCCTCCTTGGTATCGAGCGCGGAGCGCTCACGTTTGCAGGTAGCGGTCCACGAGGTTGATCTCCTGCAGACGGCGAAGGCCCTCACGGATGTCCTTCGCCCGCAGGTCGCCCACTCCCTCGACAGCCTCGAGCTCGGCGTCGGTGGCCGCGAGGATCTCCTCGAGGCCCGAGAAGGAGCGCACGATGCGCTGGATGATGAGCTTGGGCAGGCGCGGCACGCGACCGAGGATCCGGTAGCCGCGCGGAGCCACCGGGTGGTCCAGGGTGTTGAGCTTGCGGTCGTAGCCGAGCAGCTCGGACAGGCGCCCGAAGTCGAGCACGTCCTGGTGCGGAAGGCGCGCCAGGGCATCGAGCACGAGCGCGAACGTCTGCTCCGAGTGCTCGGCGAGGTAGTCGTGGAGGAGGGCCGCCTTGTCGCCGGCCACGCCGACCATCGTCTCCTCGAGCTGCATCTCGATCAGCCGGCCCTCGGTGCCCAGCTCAACGATGTGGCGCTCGATCTCGACGGCCATGCGGGTGACGAGCTCGGCCCGCTGCAGGACGGTGAGCACGTCGTGCAGGGTCACGCCGCCCTCGAACTCGAGCGCGGTGAGCCGCGTGGACACCTGCTCGAGACGCGAGCGGTACTTGTCGAGGGTCGCGAGCGCCTGGTTGGTCTTGGCCAGCACCTGGGGGATGTCCTCGAGGACGTACTTGACCCCGTCGAGGTAGAGGGAGACCACGGCGCGGCGTTGGGAGATGGCCACCACGAGCGCTTCGGTCTGCTTGGAGACGCGCTCGGCCGTGCGGTGGCGGGTGCCGGTCTCCATCGAGGAGATCGTCGG
>JACCZP010000187.1 GCA_013695885.1 Thermoleophilaceae bacterium
GCGCACGCGAGCGCGAGGCCCACGCCTGCGCCGGCCGCGAGCGTCCCGAGCGCGAAGGCCAGCGCCGCGCCCGCGGCGATCAGGCGCCGGCGCTCGGCCGCTGCCGGGTCGCGGCCCTCTCGGCCGACGCGCGCCAGCACCTCGGACAGCGCACCGACGGCCCGGGTGAAGATCGGGATCCGCCCGCGCGCCCACGGCCCGACCGCCTCGGTGAGCTCTGCGGCGGCGGCCAGCGCGAACATCCCGCACGCGAAGGCGAGCACGCCGGGGCTCATGCCGCCGTCCGGTCGGCCGGAGCCTCAAGCCGCGCGAGGCGCTCCGCCAGCTCGGTGCCCTCGGGGTGGCGGAGCTCGCTCGGCGCCCCCGGGCGGCGCGAGAACAGCTCGCGCGTTCCTGCACCGCCGGCCACGCGCACCACCTCCTCGACGGCCTCGATCCGGCGCGCGCCTCCCTCCGACCGAGCCTGGTGGACGACGAGGTCGAGCGCGCTGGCCACCTGCTCGCGCACGGCGGCGTGCGGCAGCCCGAGGCCGGCCATCAGGGCGAGGGTCTCGACGCGCCGCAGGGCGTCCGCCGGCGAGTTTGCGTGCACGGTGGTGAGCGATCCCTCGTGCCCGGTGTTGAGCGCCTGGAGCATGTCGAGGGCCTCGGGCCCGCGCACCTCCCCGACCACGATCCGGTCGGGTCGCATCCGCAGGGCGTTGCGGACCAGCTGGCGGATCGTCACCTCTCCTCGCCCCTCGAGGTTGGCGGGTCGCGCCTCGAGGCGGACCACGTGGCGCTGGCGCAGGCGGAGCTCGGCGGCGTCCTCGATGGTCACGATCCGCTCACCGGTGGGAATGACCCCCGAGAGTGCGTTCAGGGTCGTGGTCTTCCCCGACCCGGTGCCACCGGAGACCAGGATCGACGCCCGGGCGCGCACGCAGTCGGCCAGGAACGCCCCGACGTCGGGCGCCAGCGTGCCGTTCTCCTCGAGGTCCTCGAGCGAGAACCCCTCGCGGCGGAACTTCCGCACCGTCAGGCACGGACCTTCGAGCGAGAGCGGCGGGATGACCACGTTCACACGCGAGCCGTCGGCCAGACGGGCGTCGCACAGGGGCGAGGCCTCGTCCACGCGCCGCCCGAGCGGGGCGAGTATGCGCTCGATCGCGTGGGTGAGCTCGGCCTCGGTGACGAAGGAGACCGCGGCGTGCTCGAGCCGGCCGGCGCGCTCGACCCACACCGAGCGTGGACCGTTGACCATCACCTCGTCGACCTCGGGGTCTTCGAGGAGCGGATCGAGGGGACCGAGCCCCGACGCCAGCCGGTCGACGCGTTCGACGAGCGCGTCGCGGCGGTCAGGGTCGAGGGCGGAGGCCTCACGCTCCACCAACTCCCGCACCTCGGCCTCGAGCCCACCGCCTCCGTCGGCGCCGTCGCGCGCCCGCTCGATCAACCGCCGTCGCAGCGCCTCGGCGAGCTCGGACAGCGCGTCCATTCCTTGCTAAGAGACGACGGCGAGGATTTCGCCCCCCTCGGACCGGCCGTCATCCGAGCCCGCTTCTCAGCGCCGGCGCCGAGGAGCGCGGTGCGCGGTCGGGCTCACCACTCCCAACGCGGCGCTGCGTGTCAGTCCAGCGCGAGGACGGCGTCGGAGGCCCCGCGCACCTCAGCCACGCGCTGCACCTCTTCGGCGAGGTCGCCTCGCGTGAGGTTCCCGAGCCGCTCGACGGCGATCTCGGCCTTCTCGCCCTTGGCCCTCACCCGCCACAGCCCCGCGAGCCGGCCGCCCTTCAGCACCGCCCCGGGACTCGCCACCGGGCGAAACAGGCGCCTGCGAAGCTCGGCGACCGGCGCGAGCAGCGGCCGGTTGGGCTTCTGTAGGTACGGATCCCCGGGCGGGATCAGGCGTACGCCCTCTGCCCTCGGCGGCGAGTCGAGCCCACCGGCGTCGCGGGTGAGCAGCCAGAGCCTCTGCTTCCCCACGGCCACCTCCGAGAGCTCCCCTTCGACCTCCCGCCAGAGACGCTCGGCATGGGACTTGGCGACCCCCGCCCAGTCAGCGAAGTCACCTGCGCTCGCGGGCCCGTAGAAGCCGAGGAAGCGCCGGACCGCCTCCGTGCCCAGCGGTGCCTTACCGACCTCCGCCAGCCGGTAGCGGCGCGCCGAGTCGAGCCGGGCGCCCGCAGCGACGGTCGCGTAACGCCACAGCATCGGCGGAACGTGGTGGCTGCGGCAGCCCTCGCACCAGGGCAGCAGATGGGCGCCCACACGCTCGCGAAGCGAGTTGTGCAGGGC
>JACCZP010000192.1 GCA_013695885.1 Thermoleophilaceae bacterium
CTGCACGACGCGCTACGCGACTTCGCGCTCGAGGCCGCGTCCGTTCTCTCGGAGGACCTCGACGCCGGGGCCGACCTCGAGTTCGAGGTCGACGAGGAGCCCGGCCGCCGCTCCTCGGTCCTGTATCGCTACCGGCCGCTCACCGGCCGATTCATCGACGAGCGCTGGCCGCGACTGCGCGCGCTCCCGACCCGCGAGCCGGCCGAGCGCGCACTCGGAGCCGGAGCCGAGGGCTACCTGCGCACCCGCGGGGCTGGCGGCGAGGACGCCGAGCCCGCCCTGCGGGCAATGCTCGAGCGCCTCTGGGACGAGTCCACGAGCTTCACGTTCCCGGAGGAGCGCTTCGAGCGCGTGTACGGGGAGGTCGAGCGCACTCTCTACCGGTCCGCGATGTGCGCCGAGATCGTCGCGCCTCTGCCCGGCTTGCGGCTCGCCGAGCAGCGGATCGACCTCGGCGGCGGCCTGTCGGTGCGCCGGGGCGAGGGCGCCGATGTCCCGCCCGAGGCCCTCTGGCCGCACGCCCTCGAGCGCCGGGGCGGCGACCCGAGCGCACTCTGTGTCCTCGAGTGCGACCTGAGCGCCGGCACCGACCTCCCGCTGGTCGAGGCCCGAGAGCGCTTTGGCCACCTCGCCACGGTGCTGAGGCTGTGGGGCGCGGGCACGCTTTCCCTCGGGCCGGTCGGCTGGGCGAGGTTGAACGGCGGGACCTGGCGGCCGTTCCCGCTGCCGCCCTCGGGACCGGGACGGGGAGGCCCGCTCACCCTGGACCAAGGGGAGGGCGACGAGCTCTGCGCACTGCGGGACGCGGTCTCCCATTCCTGTCACGGGGGGGCGGTGGCCTGGGCCGTCGCGCGGTTCGAGATGGGCTGCGAGCGGGCCCGCGACGGGGAGGCCCTCTCCGACTACCTGCTGGCCCTCGAGGCGCTGCTCGACGGAGGCAGCGACCTCGGGCGAGCGACGCTGTCGCTGCGCATGGCCGCCCTGTGCGCCGACGAACGCGACCGCCGCGCGGTACAGCGCCGGGTGGAGCTCGCGTTCGCGCTCGAGCGCTTCCTGGTCGGCGGCGGCAACGGCGAGGCCTACCTCGAGGAGGTGGGCTCGGATTCTCCCCGGACCGTCGTGCTCGAGATCGAGGAGCACCTCCGGGCCATTCTTCGGGACGTGATCTGCGGCTACCTGGACACCGACCTGCGCTCGGCGGCCGACGACGTGCTGCTGGAGAGCAGTGAGCCCATCGAGATCCGGGCGCGCGACCTGCGGGAGCCGGGGCGCGACCGATCGCCTGAGCCTGGCCCTGGCGAGGACGAGCACGCCGACGACGTGCGCTTCGTACGGTACGGGAATGGATACCAGCCCCCTTTGGACGAGGCCTCGACCGAGGACGGCGTCACTCCGTCGCAGGAGTGGGCGACCGACGACGCCTCGGCCTGGTCCGCACCGATCTGAGGCCGGCGGGGTGCGTCACCCGTCGGCGGCCTTCGCCGGGCTGCTGAGCGCTCTGGTCCTGGCCGCCGCCGGATGCAGCGGCGACGGACCCCCGGGAGCGCCGCCGGGAGCGCCGCCCGGGCCCTCCTCGCCGGCCGAGGAGCCCGACGGAGCGCGAGCGCCCGAGGGAGAGCGCGACGGAGAGGTGCCGGTCCCATCCGAGGAGGACGGCCGCCGCCGGGACGGGCTCGCTCCGGTCGGGGCGCCCTACCTCTGCAACGGCCAGGAGCTCCGGCGCCTCGACGCCGAGGGACCGATCCGGGTCGAGCCGCCCGTGGTGGCCGCCGGACAGGAGTTCAGGGTGATCGTCGACGACCGCGACGCGGACGAGGCCCTGGTCAGCCTCGGCGGCGTCTCGGACGACCCCATCTTCGCGGAGGCCCGCGCCCAGGGGGACAGCCTCGCGGTCACGCTGCGCGTGCCGGCGGATGCGAAGTGCGGGAACAAGCTACTGAGCGTGGAGGGCGACGTGAGCGCCGAGGCCTACGTGGCCGTCCGGCGCTGAGCGTCAAGGGCGGAGCCACTCACCCCGCGGTCGCCCGCGGACGGTGCGACCGGCCGCGGATACTCGAGGGGTCCATCGATCAGCCGAACCTCCGCCTCGCGATCGACCGGCTTGAACCACGGATCCTTGGTGCTCCTGCCCTGATATTGCCAGGCACGTGGGACGTGGTCGACCCCCAGCGGGTAGACGGTCAGCCGTCCGTCGCGCCCGACGTGCAGACGCAGGAAGTTCTTGTAGTCCTTGATGCCCTGGCTCGCGAACACCTCGTTGGCGTGCTCCGGAGCGCGCGGGCCCAGGACCACGTGGAGGAACACGAGCACGGCGGCATAGATGAGGCTCCCGCCGACGTACCCAACCGCCGCGACGGCCGGTACGGCCACGAGCCAGAGTCCCACCATCCCGAGCGCCCCTCCGAGGTAGGCGCTCAGCACGAAGACGGTTGCCCCGACCGCACCGACATGCAGGGCCGCGTGGAGGATCCCCACGAGGATCTTTCCCATCCAGCGGAGAGCCCGGTGCTCCACCCCGCCGAAGTCCGCGTACCCCACGAGACCCAAGATCAGCAAGACCGTCACCGCCGGCGTCGCGCCGCCCGCGACGGTCGCGCGGAACTCCGACACTTCCCCCTCAGGGGTGTCGAGCGCACCGAGCATCGTCCACGCGAGCACGACATAGAGGCCCGCCGCGAGCAGACCGAAGCCGGGATTGGTCCACGGGAGCAGCAAGCCGCGCCACCGAAAGCGCTTGGATTGGTCCGCATCGGGATAGACCTTCTCGGCGCGGTAGGTCACAGTGGGCAGTGAGCGCCAGGTCTTCAGCGGGACCTCCGCAGGCAGCACGTGAGTGGGGTAGAGGTAGGCGCCGCCACCACCCGCTGTGATGCGGCTGGGAAGGCCGTTCTCGACCGGCTCCTCGGGGTCCTCTTCAGGCTCGTAGCGGCTGTAGTGGTGCAGGTCCCCCGTCAGCGTCAGCTCGAGCTGAGCACCTTTCTCGCGGATCATCCGCTGCTCGAAGTACGCGAGATAGCGCCATGAGGCCGGCTCGAGGCGGCCCGCCGTGGGCTTCACCCAGCTCGGCTTGGCCGTCAGGAGGATCACTCGGTCGCCGCGCTCGAGCTGGCGCTCTGCCACCGCCTTGAAGTAGTCGAGCTGACGCTTGTCGAGATAGGTGTCGAGCTGGATGTCGATAGCCCACACCCACCAGCGCGACGGCAACTTGAGCGCGAAGTAGCTGCGACGTTGGCGCTTGCGCCATCCGCCGACCCACCCGGTCTGGGCAAACAGCCGGAGGAAGGTGGTGAGCCCGTCGTACCAATCATGGTTTCCCGGGACGGCGAAGATGTGTGGCCGGCTCGCGGGCGCCTCTGGAAGCGCCGCCTCGAAGGGTCCTACGAAGCGATCCTCGTAGCCTTCGGGGCTCGCGTAGGGGTAGACCTCGTCGCCTCCCAGCAGGAGCACGTCGGCACGGGGCAGCGTCTCGCTCAGGCCCTGTGGCGAGAGCTCCTCCTTCCCGAGCAGGTAGGCCATCGTGTAGGTCGGCTCGAAGCCATCCGCCGTGTCGCTCAGGTAGTCGATCCACAGCTCGGACCGACCCGAGTAGTCGAAGACGCCCTGCGGCTCGAGTTGAGCTTCGCGCTTGTCGGCGAACTTGCCGAACACGCCCGACACCAAGGTGGCGAGGCCGGTGCGGGCGAGGATGCTGGGCGCCAACCAGCGGACCATGGGCTGGCGAAGGAAGCCGAGCTCATCTCGCTCCTCTCGGCGGGCGCGTGACGAGCGCAGGCGCAGACCACGCTCGCGGAGCTCGGGAGGGGGCTGGGTCACGCCCGATCGAGCCCCCTTCTAGGTGAGTGTCCGAGCAGTCGCCCGGTGAACTCGTTGGCGAACTTCCCGTCGGGATCGTGGGCCTCGACGAGGGTGAGGAACCTCGAGAAGCTCTCCCCGTGGAGGCGCGCGAGGTCGGCTTTCGAGAAGCCGTCGCAGAACTTCCCGAGGTGCGGCCGAGCGCCGATCTCCTTGGCGAGCTCGACGGCCGCGGCGTAGTAGTCCTCGAACCCTTCCGAGTCGGTGCAGACCAGGTCGATCCACGTCGAGCGTCGTCCGCGCCCCGCACCGATCAGCGTGCGGTCGTGCCCTTCCGGCGTGAAGCGCACCTCGACGACGGTGTAGGGCAGGGCTCGGCGGTGGTACATGCGCTCATAGAGGTCGATGAAGCGCCGGCTCGCCTCGAAGGTCTGCTCGAAGGGGACGGTGAGCTCCAGCTCTTGGTGAAGGTGGTAGATCGTCCGGTTGAAGGCCGCGTTGCTCTCGAGCACGAGGTCGGTTCCGCGCTTCTTGATGTAGACCCGCGATCCCAGCTTCGGCAGCAGCCCCGCGTAGGCGAGCAGGTTGCCGAGCCAGGAGGCCAGCAGCGCGTCCAGGGAGATGCTGACGAACTCCCGCACGTTCCCGAGCCGAGAGCGCCTGTCCTCGGTGCGGTCCCAAGTGTTGACCTGACACTTCGCCGAGAACGGGAACAGGTAGAGGCTCAGGTGATCGTGCTTCTCGAGGAGCCGGTCGAGATCACGCTCGACGACCGCGAGGTCGTCGATGCGAACCCGCTGCTGGACGTCGAAGCGGGGGACGGCCTGGACGACCACCCCGGTGATGATCCCGACGGCGCCGACTCCGCCGATCGCGGCCTTGAACAGGTCGTCGGAGGGTGCGCACTCGTGTCGTTGTCCCCGGCCGTCCATTACCGTCAGACCCACGACGGAGTCGCTGACGAAGCCCCAATCGGTTCCGGTCCCATGGACGTCGGTCGAGAGGATGCCCGCGATGCTCTGGGCGTCGTGCGACGGCAGCGCCGCGAAGGCGAGACCCCGTTCCCGGAGCAGCTTGACGACGTCGCGCACGCGGGTGCCGCCCTTCACGGCCATTTGATCATTGCCACGGTGCTCGTCGTCTCGGGTACCCCCGTTCGCGATCGCACCGCTGAACCGGTCGAGCGACACCAGTGTTCCGTCGGTCACCACTCCGTCGTTGAAGGAGTGCGCCGACCCGAAGACTCGTAGCCTTCGGGTGCTCGCCACCAGGTCGGCGATCTGCTGCTCGTCCTCGGGTTGGACGAAGCGCTCGGGCCGGTAGCGAAAGCGCCGGGCCCAGTTGAGGAAGACGCTCCTTCGGACTCGCCCTTCGAGCCAGACGAAGCGCCCCAGCGTCGCCGCGTTCAACACCACGTTCAGGGTCGTGGCCGAGCCCGCTCGCAGGTAGCTCAGAAGTCGCATGCCGCTCCTCGCGCCACGCGGTCCGCCGGCTGCCGGGCCTCGCTCATCGTCGGCGGGATGATGGCGCAGGGGCGAGTGTTGCGGCGCTTCGTTCGGCGCGCGGCTTGCTGAGCCCCACCTCTCTGCGCACGGCTCGACGGTGGCGTTCGATGCTGTCCAAGGTTGTCCATGTCTCAGAGAACCGGTACGAGCAGGCCACGGCTCGCGAGCCCGACCATGCGCCCGAGCGTGAGCACGAAGGCCTCTCGGACCGGGGCCACGCGCCTGATCGCCCAGAGCGTCTCGGCGTGCGTCCACGCGGCGTCGCGGGCGCGCGCGACGCTCCACATCGCGACGACGTCGTCGAGGCGCCCGAGCGCCTCATCGGCGACCCCGATCAGCCCCAGGGCGAAGCGCTCCTTCACGCGCTCCTCGACCCGGGCGAGGATCTCGTCGACCCGCCGGTAGTCGCGGTGCTGGGGCGAGTCCCGGACGGGACGTAGTCGCATCTCATCGAGGGTCCGCACGAGGGCAAGCGCGAGGTCGTGGTTGATGTGGGCGTTCATGCCGGCGAGCGCGAACTGGATCGGTGCGACTCGCTTGTGGCGGCGGGCCGCGAACAGCGGCACCCAGGGGCGGGTGACCGGCCCGCCCGAGCGATCGGTGTCGACCGCGGCGAAGTAGAGCTCGGCGAAGACCTCGTCGAGGCGCTCGATGAAGCGGGGATCCTCGAAGGTGTCGCGCCGGGTATCGGTCAGCACCTGGCGCGTCACCTCGAGATAGAGGCCGTTGAACCGCGCTACGCCGTCCTCGGGCGGTAGCGAGCTCGCTATCTCGGTCATCCGGCCGACGACCGCCTCGATCGGGCTGACGCGTCTCGCCGGGTCGGCACCCGACCGAGACCGACTCACGGTCGGTCCGGTGTGAGCGCGGGCCGGCTCGCTGATCGGGCACCCCGGGCGTTGGTCTCGGGTCGCTCGCGCCGGCCGACGGAGGCAAGCGGCGCCAGGGCGAGCGCTCGCGGTAGCTGGCGAGGTCGGGTGATCGCCGATCGGGTCACCGGAACGACTCGCTGTCGGAGAAGGCGAGTCGCTGGCCCTCTTCGTCGTAGACGCTCAGGCGGACGAAGAACGGACCCTTCCTCTCGGGCACTGGCACCCAGAACTCCGCACTCGCTCGATCGAATGCCGCCTCGGGCCGGACCACGAGTGCGCGTCGGTTCACCAGCCAATCCCGCGGGACCCGCTTGCGAGCGCCCGCGTCGTAGAGCGACCAGCGGACCTCGGCCCTCGCGTCCGTGAACCCCTCGATCTCGAGGTCGAAGCTGAGCGTCACCCCCAGGGGCTCCGAGCCCCCCGATGACACCGGACGGGCCCGGGTGTTCTCGAGAACCTTCACGAGCGCCTCGGCGTCGGCGACCGCGCCACCTCCCGGGGCTTCGTCGATGTCCGTCGCGGGAAGAAGGCTCCGGAGCATTTCCTCGTCCTCTGCTCCGCATTGAACGCTGAGACCCCGGTAGTCGCAGCCATCCGGCAGCCTCTGGGGCGGCAGCTTCTTCTTGGCCCTGTTGAGGATCGTGGAGTCCGCCCCGGACTCGGATCCGCCTGGGTCGGGCGTCGTCGATCCTTCCTCTCCTGCCTTCGTGGGCGGACCCTCGCCTTCCCCTGGCTCTGTAGGCGAACCCTTCTCCCCGGAGTCTGGGGTGGGTGCCTCGGCATCAGGCTCCGACTGGGTCTCGGGCGCTGAGGGCTCGGTCCCTGCCCCCGCGGGCGACTGGGCCAGGCGGATCGCCGTCCACCCTGGTCGATGGTCGGCGACGGGTGCGATCTCTCGCCCGTCGCCATGCACGAGCGCGAGCTGCCGACCGGAGGTCTTCGCGCCGGCGACCCGCTGGCGGGCGGAGAACTCCGACAGGCTGACGTTGGTATCGACCGCGAGGTTGTCGAGGCTGGCCGCGAGGCGGCTCGGGGAGTCGGGCCACAGGAGAGTCACGAGGCCTGCGATCGCCCCGAGCGCGGTCGCGACCGCGCCGGCGCGGACGACGAGATCGGACAGCCGTCGCCGGCCGCCTTTCTCCTCTTTGTCTTCTTCCGCCACCCCTGGCCCTCAGTCGGCTCCCTCGCTGCTCGAGCCTTCATACCAGAGCCTTCGGATCAACGAGGCCTGGGGGGCGAAGCGGATGCGTTCGTCACGGCCGGGAACGGAACGTCGAGAGCACGCGGCCCGCGAATCGGCTTAGATGGTGACCTCCGTCTCTGCATGTCGAACGTCGAGGGAAAGGCCAGGGCCATCACGGTCCTATCTCCGGTCAGGCCGGGATGGCCGCTGTGGCTGCACGGGCTGTTCTTCGCCGGTACGCACCTCACGTTCAGCCTCAAGAAGCTCCAGCAGCTGTCGTTCATCCACTACGCGCGGTGGGCGATCGTCGAGCGGCGCTGGCCCGGCGGCGATCGGCCGAGGGGCAAGCGTCAGCGCTATCGCTACCTGCTGTTCGAGAGTAACTTCAACGGCTCGTGGGACGAGTACATCGATGCCTTCTCCGAGGTCGTCCCGACGCGCATGCGGCTGATCTGGGGCTCCTCCTACGGCTTCCCCGGACCGTTGCCGGTCGAGCCGTTCAAGGCCTACATCCGCAAGAACGAGCTCCCGATCGACCACTACTACTCGGCCTACCCGGCGGCGACGACCACCGAGGTGATCTCGGCGCTCGAGGTCGCGCGCGCGTTCGAGTCCTTCATCGCTCGCAGCCGGGGGCTCGCGGGAGCGGACTTCAAGCGCAGCTACGAGGACTTCCTCTTCGAGGTGCAGCACCATCTCTGAGCCACGCGACGGACGAGCCCTATGAGCGACCGCGCCGGACAGGCCTGCGCCCTGACCGTCCTCGCACCGATCGAGCGGGGCCGGCAGGACTTGCTTCGCACGCTGCTGCAGGGGCTCCCCACCGGGGCTGAGAGCCCGCTCGCTCGGGCGCCGGGCACCCACTTCGCGCGCTGGGTAGTGGTCCCCCAGCTGGTGTACCAGGGACCGCCGCAGAAGCGGGACGAGCTGGACCTCGCCTACCTCATGTTCACCTCGAACTTCGACGGCCCCCTCGAGCCCTACCTCGACGCGCTCTGTGGTCCCATGGGGGAGGCGGCCGATGCGATATGGGGATGCTGCATCGGCTGGCCGGGCCTCGGCGACCCGGCCTCGGCCAAGGCCTATCTACTCCGCAACCGCCTGGCAACCTCGCTCTTCGTGGCCGGCTATCCCCAGGCCCGACTTCCCGAGGTCCTCCGTGCCCTCGAGCTGCGCGAGCGCGTGACGAGATTTGCCATCGGCGCGCAGGGCCAAGGTGCCGAGTCGCTCGCGCTCGCGTGGCGCCAAGAGTTCGGAGGACCGTGAATCCCGCTCGGCCACTGCAGCTCGAGAACATTCAGGGGGCGCTGCTCCGCGGCTATCGCCTGCCGCTGGCCACTTACCTCTTCCTGACGGTCAAGGCGCCCGCCAGCGCCCGCCTGTGGCTCGGCGAGATGGCCGAGGAGGTTCTCACCGCGGCGCCATGGGAGGCAAAGCCCGACTGGGCGCTGAACCTCTACGTCACCTACGCGGGCCTCGGCGTGCTCGGCGTGCCGGAGTCGGCGCTCGCGACGTTCCCGGGCGACTTCCGTGCCGGGATGGCGGCACGCGCCGATCTGCTGGGAGACACCGGCGCCAGTGCTCCCGAGCGTTGGGAGGAGGGCATCGGTGGCCCGGACGTCCACCTCATGGTGATGCTGAGCGGCGCCGATCGGCGCCTCACCGACGAACGCAGGCGTTGGCTGCGCGACTCACTCGAGCGCGCCGGCGGACTCGGGGTCCTGTCCGAGCAGCGCGGCGGCGCCCTGCCCGGCAACCGCGAGCACTTCGGCTACGCCGACGGCTTCTCGCAGCCCCCCGTCGAGGGCTTCGAGGACGACCGCCCCCGTCCCGGAGGCGGAGCGCCCCAGAAGCAGGGAGGCTGGCGCCCGATCAGGGCGGGCGAGTTCGTGCTCGGCTACCCCGACGAGGAGGGGGTATCGCCGCCTGAACCGGCGCCGCCCGTGCTCGGCCGGGACGGCTCCTACCTCGTCTTCCGCAAGCTCGCCCAGGACGTCGTGGGCTTCCGGGCAATGCTCGATCGGGCGATGGACGTCTACCCGTTCTCTGAGGAGCTGCTCGCTGCGAAGCTCGTGGGGCGCTTTCGGGACGGAACGCCGCTCGACCGCTTGCCGGACGGCCCGGACCCCTCCCTGGTGGCCGATCCCGACCGCAACAACGACTTTCGCTACGCCGACGACCCGGAGGGCCTGCGCTGTCCGGTCGGCGCGCACGTGCGGCGGGCGAACCCACGCGAGAGCATGCCGTTTCAAGGCAAGCTCGTGAACCGCCACCGCATCCTGCGCCGGGGCATCACCTACGGACCTCCGCTGCCCGAGGGCTCCCCCGAGGACGGGCAGGACCGCGGGGTGCTCTTCATGTGCTTTCAGGCGAGCATCAAGCGCCAGTTCGAGTTCGTCCAGGCCCAGTGGTTCAACGACGGGAACGCCTTCCGCCTCGGCGACGACAAGGATGTGCTGCTGGGTGACCACGACGGGACCGCCAAGACGCTCATCCCCGGTCGCCCGCCGACGCTGATCTCCCCCTTGTCCCGGCTTGTGAGCACTCGGGGCGGCGAGTACTTCTTCTGTCCGTCGATCGCCGCGCTGCGCCACCTGAGCGCAGTCGGCGCCTAGGTGGTTACGCTCGCTCGACAAAGCAACGGACGGGAGGGCGCATGAGCAAGAACCCTGTCTCACCCAAGGTCACGGCTGCTGCTCTGGCTGCCGCCGTGACCACGATCGTCTTTGTCGTCCTAGGAATCTTCGGGGTCTTCGACGAAGTGGATCCCGGTGCTCTGGCTGCTCTTGAGGGAGCTGTTGTCACCGTCCTGACGTTCCTTCTCGCCTACGAGGTTGCAGACGAGAACCGGGAGCAGGGAAAGGGCGTCCCTCCTCGGCGACGAGGTAGGAAAGAGGTCTCCCGCCCCTACTAGGCGCCGCTCGATCGCGACGCGCCGCGCATGGCGTCGGCCACTCGTCGTCGTCGTGAGGGACGCTCGCCCTGGCGGAAGTAGGCCTTGTAGCCCTCGAAGTCCCAGACCTCGTCCAGGAAGTGCGCCGCCGCCTGCCTTCCGGATTGGAACAGGGCTTCGGCCCGCGCCTCGGTGAGCTCGAACTCTGTCGTGCCCACCCCGAGCGTCGGGATGTTGATGGTGCGGGCGTAGTCGGCTTCCTCGAGGTAGAGGCGATCGTGAGCCTCGAGCATCGTGCCGACCAGGCTCTGAAGATAGGTGATGAGCTCTCGGATCGGACCCGCTGAGGTCTCGACCTCCGGCACCCGCTCTGCGACCGTCTCGCGCGGCGGCTGCGCGCCCAGCAGCAGCCCGAAGGTCGGCCATTCCGGCTCGCCGTCGGAGTCGAAGAGGAATACCGGAAAGTTCGAGAGCATGCCGCCGTCCACGAGGACGTGCTCCTTGCCGCCTCCCCCGTACTTCCAGCGGACCGGCTCGAAGAAGATGGGAATGCTCATGCTCATCCGCACCGCGTCGGCGACATCGAGGTCGTCCGGCGGAACGCCGAGCCCGTCCTCTGCATCGCGAGGAAGGACGAGCATCCGGCGTGCGGTGAGGTCGGAGACGATGACCTGGACGCGGTAGCCGTAGTCGGGGTGACCTGCGTGCTCGGGATGGGCCAGGTCCGCGAAGCGCGTGACGTTGCGGCGCTCGAGCATCCCGCGCATCCACTCGAGGAACTTCGTGCCCTCGTAGATGCCGTGGTCGGTCAGGACGCTGTAGCCCTTGCCGATCACTCCGAGCTTGTCCTCGAGACCCTCGTCCAAGAAGCTCGAGAACGGAACGGCCTTCAGCTCCTGATGCAGCTCCTCAGCGGAGTACCCGGCCGCGTAGAGCACGGCGACGATCGCTCCGGCCGATGCTCCAGCCAGGTTCTGCGCCTCGTACCCGCGCTCCTCGAGCACGGCGAGCGCGCCCGCCAAGGCGATGCCCTTGACGCCGCCGCCCTCGAGCACGAGGTCGACGGGCAACTTGCTATCGCCCGCGTCGGCCGCCATCCTCCCTGCCTGTCCCTCCATCGGTTGCACCCGGACCCGCTCGACGTCTCTGGCGAGAAGCGAACCACACGGCGCGGCGACGGTCAAGCCAGGCGAGCTCGCCGCCGAGAGGTCGTCTCCGAGGCGAACAGGTGCTCGTTCACCCGCACGAGCCCGTCCAGGTCGTGCACGTCGTCGTCGAGGTCGGGCACGCGCACCAGCAGCTCGCCTTCGAGCTCGGCGGCCAGGCGCTCGAGGCCCAGGCGGTCGCGCTCGGCCAGGGCGCGCCAGTCGCCGTCGTTGCGGACCACGCGGCGAGCCAGGTTCTCACCCACCAGCTCGACCAGCTCTCCCTGGAGCCCCGGGTCCGCCATCGCGCCCGGCGCCGAGTGCACCCGGTTGACCACCGCTGCACCAAACGGCAGGCCCGACTCGCGCAGGCGCCGGCGGAAGAAGATCGCCTCGTCGACGGCCTCCTCGGCGGGGCTCGCGACGACCACGAACGTCGTGCGCGCGCCGTCGGCCAGGAGCGCGTTCACCTCACGCGCGCGACGCTCGAAGCCCTCGCTCATTCCCCCGAAGCTGTGGAAGAACTCGGCCATGTCCTCGAGGAGGTCCACCCCGGTGATCCTTCGCAGCACCGCGAACAGCGCCTGCGACGAGCGCCCCAGCAGCTTCAGCGACCCGCGGTTGCCGCGCAGGAACAGCCGCAGCGACCGCGAGTCGATGAACCGCGACAGGCGCTCCGGGGCGTCGAGGAAGTCGAGCGCGTTGCGGGTGGGCGGGGTGTCGAGCACCAGCAGGTCGTAGCGGCCCTCGGCGTGGAGCTCGTGCAGCTTCTCCATGGCCATGTACTCCTGCGAGCCCGCCACGGCGGAGGACAGCTCCTTGTAGATCCGGTTGCCGAGCACCGCGTCGCGGGTGCGCTCGTCGGGTGCGTGGCGCTCGATGAGCTCGTCCCACGTGCGCTTCGCGTCGAGCATCGCCGCCCACAGCTCGCCGCTGGCTTCGACGCCCGCGGCCGACAGGCGCTCGGGGTCCACCCGGCGCTCCTCGCCGCCGATCTCCTCCAACCCGAGCGAGTCGGCCAGGCGTCGGGCCGGATCGATGGTCAGCACCGCCACCCGCCGTCCCCGCGCGGCCATGGCCAGGCCGATGGCTGCCGCGCTCGTGGTCTTCCCCACCCCGCCGGGGCCCGCGCACACCACCACCTCGCGCCCCTCGAGCGCGGCGGCGAGTGCGCTCACAGCGATCGCTCGAGCTCGGCGGCCAGGCGTCCCCATTCCGTCAGCCCCACCGACGGCGTGAAGAGGAACGGCAGGGTCAGCACCGGCACGTCGTCGGTCTCGCGGCGCAGGCGCCGGAGCTGCGAGCGCTGGGTCCGGGCGCGGGCGTGCTCCCCGAGTGCGGCCTCGAGCGCGGTGCGCGCGGCCACCGAGCCGCGGCCGTCGAGCGACTCGATGCGCGCCGCCTCGGCCGCCGAGAAGCGCTCGGGATAGAGCGCGTTCACCGCTACCGCGTCCAGGGCGATCCCCATGTCGGCCTCCAGCGCGCGGCGGAACTGGAGCGTCTCGTTCACCGGCATCTCCTCGGGTCGGGCCACGCACAGCACGCCGGTCTTCGGGCCGGTGACGAACGAATGGATGATGTCGGCCTGGCGGCGGATGGGGCCGACGCGGGCCACGTCGCGGAAGGTGCGCGGCGTGCGCATGATGCCGAGGCCGTGGCCGGTGGCCGGCGCGTCCACGATCACGATGTCGTAGGGCGCCGCCTCGGGCGTGCGCCGCTCGAGCTGCGCGAGCTCCCACACCTTGCCCATGGTCAGCAGCTCGCGCATGCCGGGCGTGGCCGCGGTCAGGTACTGGAAGAGGCGGTTCTCGAGGACGAGCTCCGACAGCCGGCGGGAGCCGATGCGGTCGCGCAGGTACTCCTCCATCGCTCGCTGGGGGTCGACGGAGATCGCCCACAGGCCGGGCGCGAGCTCGGTCTCCTCGAAGCCCACGCCCACCCCCCCGAGCGCCCGGGACACACGCTCCTGCTGAGCCACCTCGCACACGATCGCCCGCTTCCCCCGCCGTGCGGCGGCGAGCCCGAGGGCGGCGGCCACGGTGGTGCGCCCCACGCCGCCCTTCCCGGTGACGAACACGAGGCGCTTGTCGAGCAGCGAGGAGGACACGGCGTCGACCGCGCAGGCTAGGGAGGCCGCCTCACAAACCCCCGCGCACGTCTGGTTGCGAGACAGCCTCTACGGAGAAGGATCACGCCGCCCCGGCGCGAATACCCGCCATCGAGATGGGCCTGCTCGAGAAGAAGAGACCGGCGCAGGGCGCGCGACGGACGTCGAACAGCGCGAGCGGGCGCGGCCGGCGCAAGCAGGCCCAGGTAATCGCCTTCGCGAACCAGAAGGGCGGGGTGGCGAAGACGACCACGACGCTGAACCTGGCCGCCGCCTTCCAGGAGGCCGGCCACCGCGTGCTGTGCGTGGACATGGACCCCCAGGGCAACCTGACCATGAGCCAGGGGGTGGACCCCGACGCGGTCGAGGTCTCGATGTACGACGTGCTCGTGAACCACGTCTCGATCCGCGATTGCATCGCCCACCAGGAGGTGGACGTGGCGTGCGCCTCGATCGACCTGGCCGGCGCGGAGATCGCGATGTCCACCCAGATCGGCCGCGAGCGCTCGCTGGAGAAGGCGCTCGACGAGGTTCGGGAGGAGTACGAGTTCGTGTGCATCGACACGCCGCCCTCGCTCGGGCTGCTCACCATCAACGCCCTGACCGCCGCGCGCACCGTCATCGTCCCCGTCCAGTGCGAGTATCTGTCCATGCGCGGGCTCGTCCAGCTCCAGAACACCCTGGCCATGATCAGGGACAACCTGAACCCGGACGTGGAGATCGCGGGGATACTGCCCACCCTGGTGGACTCGCGGACCGTGCACGCCAAGGAGGCGATCGAGATGCTCGAGGAGAGCTTCGGGGATCAGGTCTTCGCCTCGCGCATCAAGAAGACCGTGCGCTTCGCCGAGGCCCCCGTCAGGGGCATGTCCGTTCTCAAGTACGACCCCGACGGAAAGGCGGCCTACGCCTACCGTCAGCTGGCAAGGGAGGTTCTCGGTGTCGACACCTAAGCGCGCGAGCATGAGGGAGGGGCCTCTGGCCGCCCTGTTCCGCCGTACCGACAAGGACGAGTCCGGCGATCGCGGGGCCCCGCCGGCTCCGCCGGCCGAGCGCGACCTGGCGTCCGCCGAGGCCCGCCCCGCCGTGCCGCCGCACGAGCGCCTGCGCCAGGTCTTCTCCTCGGACATCCCGGAGAACATCCTCGACCGCCCGAGCTCGCCGGGGGCCCGTGCGCCCGAGGCCCCGCGCGAGGCGGTGCTGCGCGTGGTGGGCGTCGGGGGCGCAGGCGTGAACGCCGTCGACCGCATGATCGAGGCCGGGGTGCAGGGCATCGAGTTCATCGCCCTGAACACCGACGTCCAGTCCCTCGGGCAGTCCGACGCCGACATGCGCCTGCACATCGGCGAGGATCTGACGCGCGGCCTGGGAGCCGGCGCGGACCCCGAGCTCGGCCGGCAGGCCGCCCTCGCGGAGTCCGACCGCCTGAAGGGAGTGCTCAAGGGCTCGGACATGGTGTTCATCGCCGCCGGGGAGGGCGGAGGCACCGGCACGGGCGCGGCTCCGGTCGTGGCGCGGATCGCCCGCGAGGTGGGGGCCCTGACCGTGGCCATCGTCACCAAGCCCTTCCCGTTCGAGGGGTCGCGGCGCTCGGCCCAGGCCGACCTCGGAATCGACATGCTCGCGGCCGAGGTCGACACGCTGATCGTCGTCCCCAACGCCCGCCTGCTGACCGCGCTCGAGAAGCGCACGTCGATGGTCGAGGCCTTCCGGGTGGCCGACGACGTGCTGCGCCAGGGCGTGCAGGGAATCTCGGACCTGATCACCCTGCCCGGGCTCATCAACCTCGACTTCGCGGACGTGCGGACGGTCATGTCCCACGCCGGCCAGGCCCTGCTCGGGATCGGCATGGGGACGGGCGAGCACCGCGCCACCGATGCCGCCGAGCGCGCGGTGGCCTCGCCGCTGCTCGAGACCTCGGTCGAGGGCGCACGGTCGATCCTGCTCTCCATCACCGCCGGGCGCGACTTCTCACTCTGGGAGGTGAACGAGGCCGCCCGCGCGGTGGCGGAGGCCGCTCACCCGGACGCCAACATCATCTTCGGGGCGATGGTCGACGAGAAGGTCGACGACCAGGTGTGGGTCACCGTGGTGGCAACCGGCTTCGGCGACGCGCCGGCACCTCGCCGCGACTCGGGTCGGGACCGCGAGCCGGCGCTGGCGGGGGTCGGATCGGGCTCGTCGGGTGGCGGGCGCGCCTCGCGTACCGCACCGTCGCGCGACCGCATCGAGGAGATCGACGTTCCGGAGTTCATCCCGCGCGGTTGACCTGAGGCGCTCATAGCCTCGTCTGCCCGCGTCCTCGGTCGCTCGTGTGTTGAGCACGCGTCGCTCCCTGCGTCCTCGGAATACTCGCTCTGATCACCTCAGGGGTCGTAGCCGCCGGCCACCCGCTGTCGGCCGAGGCCGGGGCGGAGGTGCTACGCGACGGCGGCAACGCGGTCGACGCCGCGGTGGCCGCGGTGCTGATGTCGTTCGCGGCCGAGTCTGCGCTCACCGGGCCGGGGGCGGGCGGGTTCATGCTCGTCCACACCGCGGACGGCGAGGACCATCTGCTCGACTTCTTCGTCGCCGCGCCCGGACTCGGTGGAGCTCAGGGCGAGCCGGCCGCCCTGCTCCCCGTCGAGATCCGGTTCTCCGACGAGGCGGCCCAGGTCTTTCACGTCGGCCCGGCGTCGTGTGGGGTGCCGGGAACGCCCCTCGGACTGGCCGAGGCCGCGCAGCGATTCGGCACCGCGTCCCTGGCCGAGCTGACGGCGCCCGCGGCGCGCGCGGCACGGGAGGGCGTCGAGGTGACGCCCGTGCAGGCCTACCTGCTCGAGCTCCTCGGGCCGATCATGCGCTCGAGCGCGGAGTGCGCCGCGGTGTACGAGCCCGACGGCCGGCCCCTGCGGGTCGGGGAACGCGTACGGCTCCCGGAGCTCGGGACCTGGCTCGAGCGCTTCGGGGCCGAGGGGCCCGACTTCGTGTACCGCGGCGACGTGGGGGCCGCGTTGGCCGCCTGGGTCGGCGAGCGCGGCGGCGCGCTGAGCGCCGCCGACCTCGACGCCTACCGGGTGGAGAGCCGACCGCCGGCTCGCGCCCTCTACCGCGGCCGCGAGATCCTGACCAACCCCCCGCCGTCCTCCGGAGGAATCCTCGTGACCTATGCGCTCGACCTGCTCGGGCGCATCGACCGTCCGGGTGACGTCGAGGTGCTCGTGGAGGTGATGGAGAGCGCGGGGCGGGCGCGAACCGCGGACTTCGCGGCGGGCCTGTACGCCGACGGCTACCTCGAGCGCTTCATGGCCGTCGAGGCGCTCGAGGGAGCCGCGGGCGAGGTCTCGGCGCGGCTCGGCGCGGGGGGCGCCGTGGCTCCGCGCGGTACGCGGCCGGACTCGCGCCTCGGCTCCACCACCCACATCTCGGTGCTCGACGACCAGGGCGCGTGCGTGTCGGTTACCTGCTCGAATGGGTCCTCGTCGGGGGTGGTGGTGCCCGGCACGGGCGTCCACCTGAACAACATGCTCGGCGAGCAGGATCTGAACCCGCTCGGCTTCGGCCGACAGGAGCCCGGACGGCGGGTGTCGAGCATGATGGCCCCCGCCGTCGTGCTCCGCGACGGCGTTCCCGAGGCCGCGATCGGCTCGGCCGGCTCGAATCGCATCCGCTCGGCCATCCTCCAGACCATCCTTGCGTTGGTGGACGAGCGCGTGCCCGCCGAGGTCGCCGTGGCCCGTCCCCGCCTCCACGTGGAGGGCGGCGTGGTGGAGGCCGAGCCGGGCGTCGACCCGCGCGTGCTCGACGCCCTCGAGCGCCGCGGCCGTCCGGTGCGCCGCTGGCGTGAGCGCAACCTCTACTTCGGCGGCGTGCAAGCGGCCGCGCGCGACCCCGAGACCGGCGCGCTGTCCGGCGGTGGCGACCCGCGGCGCGGTGGAGCGGCGGTGGTGGTGTGATGGACGACGGCTCAACCAGCCCTGCGGTCGCGGCGGTCCTCTCCACCGGCGAGGTGGAGCGCCTCTACTCGGGCCTCTCGGTGCTCGTCTCGACCGCCTCGGAGGGACGGCCGGCCGCGGCGCTGGCCGCGTTCGGGGCGCTCGACCTCCTCCTCGATCCCGACCTCCTGCGGCGTGCTCAGGAGCCGGAGGCCACGCCCTCGCTGTCGTGGGCCGGACGCGAGCGCTTCGCGTCGTCGCTCGTCGAGCTGCGCGAACTGGCCTTCGAGCTCGAGGCTCTCGCGGTCTACGCCTGCTCGGCGTCGGTGGACGCCATGGGCCTCACCCCGGCCGACGTCGAGGAGCGCTTCGACGGGGTGCTCTCCACCCCGCGGTTCCTCAGGCAGGTCGAGGGAGCCCGGCTTCTGTTCGTGTGACGGCGTTCTATGCGCCGTAGACGGATGGCAGGCGGCCTAGCCGAACCGGATCCGCCCGTTCGACCGCGCCCGCTCGCCCGCCTTCTCGGCGTAGTCGAGACGCTTCATCGTCGTTTCGAACAGGGCGGTCAGCGCCCTTAGGCGCTCGCTCTCCGAGCGCAGCTCGAGCAGCTCCTGCTTGTCCTCGGGGCGGAAGTCGATCGTCGCGGCCATGCCGAACGCGTCCATGCCGGCCACCTCCTCGGGGTCCGGACGATGGTCGGTGGCGCGCTCGACGAGGTCGGCGTAGCGCTCGCGGGCGGTGTCCGCGTCCTCGTCGGAGGCGTCGTCGTCGACGTCCTCGAGCGGCTCCACGTCGCCCGCGGGGTAGGGCATGTCGTCGCGGCGGCGCTCGAGCCGGAACGGGCGCGTGCCTCGGACGAGAACGTTCAGCCGGCCGTCTTCCATGCGCTCGATCACCTCGTCGACCGCGGCGGCGCAGCCGACGTCGCGAAGCCCGTCGTCGGACATCCAGACGATCCCGAACTCCTCGTCCTCGTCGATGCACTCGCCGATCATCAGCTTGTAGCGCTCCTCGAAGATGTGAAGCGGGACCACCTCGCTCGGCAGGAGCACGAGGCCGAGCGGGAACAGGCGAAAGCGCTCGACGAGCTCCGGCATCGACCTAGGCTACCGCCGTGAGCCGGGCAGCGGGCGCTCTGCGTAGGCACTCCGGATGACCGCCCTCGTCTGGTTTCGCCGCGATCTGCGCCTGCACGATCACCCCGCCCTGCGCGCCGCCCTCGACGCCCACGAGCGTGTCGTGCCCGTTTTCTGCTTCGACGATCGCATCCTTTCCGGGCGTCACCGGTCCGGGCCTCGCACGCAGTTCATGATCGAGTGCCTCGAGGACCTCGATGGCTCCCTTCGCGACCGAGGCGCGGGGCTCGTGATCCGCCACGGCCCGCCGGAGCGCGAGCTGGTGGAGCTGGCCGGAGAGGTCGGCGCCGAGGAGATCCATTTCACGCGCGACGTCTCGCCCTATGCCCGCCGCCGCGCCGGGCGCGTGCACGACGCCTGCGCGGAGGCGCGGGTCGAGCTGTGCGGCCACCCCGGATCGACCGTCGTGGACGACGTCCGCGAGCTGCGAACGAACGACGGCAAGCCCTACACGGTGTTCACCCCGTTCTGGCGCGCGGCGCTCGGGGCGCCCCACCGCGAGGTGATCGGAGCTCCCCGCAAGGTGAGCATGCCCTCGAGGGTGCGCAAGGGCCAGGTGCCGAGGCTCGAGGACCTCGGCCTGGAGGAGCGCGTCGCGGACCCCGTGCCCGGCGGAGAGACCGAGGCCCGCCGGCACCTCTCGAACTTCGTGCGCTCGCGGGTCGAGCGCTACAGCAGCTCCCAGGACGACCTCGGCGACGACGGCACCTCGCGGCTCTCGCCCTACCTGCACTTCGGCTGCCTATCGCCGCGCGAGGTGGTGGAGCGCGCGCCCGACGACGGCAAGGGCCCCGGTGCCTTCCGCCGGC
>JACCZP010000197.1 GCA_013695885.1 Thermoleophilaceae bacterium
GCCTAGCGCTCGCCGTCGCGGCCGCGATCGTCGACGTCCGAGCGCGGCGCGCGGACGTGCCTGCTCTGCTCGCCGTCGGGGTCGCCTGGCTCGGGCTCGTGGCGGTCATGACCGAGACCGGGTACTCGGGCAACTTCCGCTACCTGCTCGTGCCGGTGGCCCTCGCCTGTGTACTGGGCGGCGTGGGGTGGGGGCGGGCTCTCGGCGCGCTTGCGCGGCTGCTGCCGGGGCCGCCGGCCCACCCGGCCGTGGCCGCGGGCGTCAGCCTCGTCCTGCTCGCCGGCGCCTCGGTGCCCTTCGCCGGCCGTCTCGTGGAGGGCGTCCCGAGGGAGGCGGCGAAGCTCCGCTACGAGGCGGCGCTCTACGACTCGCTCGCGCTGGCCGTGGACCGCGCCGGCGGGCGGGGGCGCGTGCTCGGCTGCGGGCCGCCGGTGGCCGGCGACTACCAGGTGCCGGGGCTCGCCTGGCGCCTGCGGGTGCATGGGATCGACGTCCGGCTGGATGCCCGCGAGGCGGGCACGGTCTTCCGCGCGCCACCCGTAATAGGCGCACGGCCGGAGCCACGTCTACACTCCGCCCACTCTCGCCTGCGGCCGGTGGCCCGCGCCGGCCCGTGGCTCGTACTCGCGTCGTGTCGCTCCCGAGCGGACAGCGTACGACCCGAGCGGCGCCCGGCGTCCTGACGGCCCCGCGTACCGACGAGAACCCATGAGCTCTCTGCCGAACGCCACCTCCATACCGCGCCGGCTCGCGCTGCCGGAGGTCGAGCGACTTCCATGGCGGCTGGTCGGCTCGATCGCCGCGCTCGGCGCGCTGATCGTCGTCTCCTTCGTGGTGCGCACGCGCGCGCTGGCGGCCGGCTTCTGGATCGACGAGGGGCTCTCCGTGGGCATCGCCTCCTTCCCGCTCACCCAGATCCCCGAGGTGCTCATGCAGGACGGCTCGCCGCCGCTCTACTACGCGCTGTTGCACGTGTGGATGGACGTGGTCGGCCGCGCCGAGGAGCAGACCCACCTGCTCTCGCTGCTCTTCGCGCTCGCCACCGTGCCGGCCGGCCTGTGGGCGGGCTGGAGCCTCTTCGAGCCCCGGGTGGGATGGATCTGCGCGACGCTGTGCGCGATCAACCCCTTCCTCACCGTGCACGCGCAGGAGACGCGCATGTACGCGCTGCTGGTGCTGCTCTCGCTGCTCGCCACCACGGCGTTCGTGCACGCGTTCGTGCTCGGGCGCCGCCGCTACCTGCCGCTGTTCGGGGTTGCGCTCGCGCTCATGCTCTACACGCACAACTGGGCGCTCTTCTACGGGGTCGGGGCGGTCGTCGCCCTTCTCTTCGTCGCGCGCGAGCGCCCGGAGGCGCGTAAGCGAGTCGCCCTCGACGCGCTGTTCGTGTTCGGCGCCGTGGGCGTCGTCTATCTCCCCTGGGTGCCCACCCTGATCTTCCAGGTCATGCACACCGGCGCCCCGTGGTCCACCGCGCCGTCGCCCACCGCGCCGCTTGGACGCCTGTCGCAGATCCTCGGCGGCGGATCGGCCGCCCTCGTGATGCTGCTCGGGGCGGGCGCGGGGGTCGTGGCGCTGATCGAGCAGGGTCGCCGCGGCGACGATCGCCGGGGCGCGGTCGTGGCCATGCTCGTGCTCGCGGTGACCACGCTCGTCGTCGCCTGGCTGGTCTCGCAGGTGGCCCCGGCCTACGTCACCCGCTACCTCGCGGTCATCGTCGGTCCGCTGCTCGTGCTCGCGGCCGCGGGGCTGGCGGGGTCGGCGCGCCTCGGCATCGTGGCGCTCGTCCTCGTAGCGTTCTTCTGGACCGGACAGCCCAATCTCGACTCGAAGAGCTCCACACGGAACGTGCTGTCCGAGGTGAAGTGGATCCTGGCCCCGGGCGACCTCGTGATCTCCACGCATCCGGAGAGGATGGCCGTGCTCGACTACTACCTGCCGCGCGGCCTTCAGTACGCGACGCCGCTCGGCCGCGACGAGATGCCGGGCGTCATGGACTGGCGCGACTCGCTGAAGCGCCTCAAGGCGGCGCGCCCCGAGCGCACCCTCGCGCCGCAGCTGGACGGCCTCCCCGAGGGAAGGCACGTGCTGCTCGTACGGCCGGTCATCGACAAGCGGTCGGACTGGAGCGCGCCCTGGACCCGTCTCGTGCGCCGGCGCTCGGCGCAGTGGGCGCGCGCCCTCGAGCGCGACCCCCGCTTCGTGCGCCGCGCCGCGGCGCCGGTCTCGGGCCGCACCGCCCGGCACTCGATCCGCGCCCTGGTCTACACGAAGGTCGCACCGCCGGGACCGGCGGCCACCGACGCGCGCACCGTGGCCACGGCCACCCGTTAGCGGTCCTTTAGGCACCTCCGCCAACCTGCCCGAGCCCCCCTGTACCGCGCCGTTCCCCGAGTCCCCGACCACGAGCTAGAGCCACCTCCCCGATGATCGAGACACCAGAGCAGCCAGTGAGCCCCAACTCCTCCCACGCGGGCGAAGGCGTGGAGAGGCCCACCGTCGTCCTCGGCGGCGGCCCCGCCGGGCTCACTGCCGGCTACCTGCTGGCCAAGCAGGGGCGCCCGGTCATCGTCCTCGAGGCCGAGGATCAGCTCGGCGGCATCGCCAAGACCGTCGAGCGCGACGGCTACCGGTTCGACCTCGGCGGCCACCGCTTCTTCACCAAGGCCAAGGAGGTCGACGCCCTCTGGCACGAGATCATGCGCGAGGAGTTCCTGCGCCGTCCGCGCATGTCGCGCATCTACTGGAACGGCAAGTTCCTTCACTACCCCCTGCGCGGCGCTGACGTCATCAAGAAGCTCGGCCCGGTCGAGCTCACTCGGTCCATGTTCTCCTACCTGCGGGCGGCGCTGAAGCGCAAGGGCGAGGAGAAGACCCTGGAGCAGTGGGTCTCGAACCGCTTCGGCAAGCGGCTGTTCGAGCTCTTCTTCAAGTCCTACACCGAGAAGGTGTGGGGGGTGCCGACCTCGGAGATCCGTGCCGAGTGGGCGGCGCAGCGCATCAAGAACCTCAACTTCTTCTCCGCGGCCAAGGCGGCCTTCTTCGGCAACAAGAACGACGAGCACACGAGCCTCATCGGCGAGTTCAACTACCCGCGCTACGGGCCCGGCCAGATGTGGGAGACGATGGCCGACGACATCCGCGCGCTGGGCGGGGAGATCCGCCTCGAGACGCCGGTCACCGGCGTGCGCGTCGAAGGTGGACGGGTCGTCGAGATCCACACCCCGGGCGAGACCTTCGGTCCCGGCCAGGTCATCTCCTCGCTGCCCCTGCGCTCGATCGTCGGGCTCTCAGGCGAGTCGGCCGACGGCGAGGTGGTCGAGGCCGCGCGCGGCCTGCGCTACCGCGACTTCCTCACCGTGGCGCTCGTGCTCGAAGGGGAGGATCCTTTTCCCGACAACTGGATCTACATCCACGAGCCGAACGTCCAGGTCGCGCGGATCCAGAACTTCCGCTCCTGGAGCCCGTGGATGGTGCCCGACTCGAGCAGGGCCTGCGTCGGCCTCGAGTACTTCTGCTTCGCGGGCGACGAGCTGTGGAACACCTCGGACGACGATCTCGTGAAGCTCGGGGCCGCCGAGCTCGAGAAGCTCGGCCTGGCGCGCGCGGAGCAGGTCGTCTTCGGCTTCGCGGTCCGGGTGCCGAAGGCCTACCCGATGTACGACCCCGACTACGCCGAGCGCGTCGACGCGATCCGCTCATGGCTCGAGGGCATCGACAACCTCCAGCAGGTCGGTCGCAACGGCCTGCACCGCTACAACAACTCCGACCACTCGATGCTGACCGCGATGCGCGCGGTCGAGAACATCACCGCGGGCACGGCACACGACCTGTGGGCGGTGAACGCCGAATCGGTCTACCACGAGACCGACACGCCCGACGAGCAGCCCTACGTGAAGGCGCCGGAGACGGCGTCCATGAAGCAGCCGCTGGCGTCGGAGACGTAGCCTGAGCGGCGCGCGTTCCCGGGGTAGCACGCTTGGTCGCAGCTCAGCCACGGCAGTTGTAACGAACTTACTGCCTTTTCTGCAAAGAACGATAAGGCACGGTAAGGCATGAGATCGCGCGCGAAGAGGGTCTTCGAGTCGGGTTCGTCGAGGCGCCGGAGGGCGGCGACTTTCGACGACTGCTGGCGACACGTCTGCGCGCGATCCTCCTCGACCTGGACCGAGGGTCAGTATCGAGAGCAGTCAAGCGTGCTCTGGCCATCCTCAAGTCGTTCTCTTACACCCTTCCTGACGGGAGCTCGATATCGATCGATGTCGACGCGCTGCCGGGCCAGGCCGACTCCGGGGTCCTGGTCGAGGACGTGACCGACCTGCTGGTCGCAACCGGGGAGGCGGCTAGGGATCGGGGGAGCGGCGTCCTCCTAGCCGTCGATGAGGTCCAGTATCTGAGTGCGATGGAGCTGGCAGCGTTGATCACCGGAATTCACCGCACCGTGCAGCTCAATCTGCCAGTGGTACTCGTGGGAGCCGGCCTTCCCCAGCTTCCGGGCCTTGCGGGCGACGCCAAGTCCTATGCCGAGCGACTGTTCGAGTTCCCGCGAATCGGGTCTCTCGATGACGATGACGCACGGTCGGTGCTCGGCATCCCGGTTGAACAGCAAGGTGTCTCCTTCGAGCACGAGGCCCTCGAGCTCCTGCTGCGCCACACCCGCGGGTACCCCTACTTCCTCCAAGAGTGGGGCTATCACGTGTGGAACGCGGCACCGGGCTCTCCAATCACCGCCGCCGACGTGAACGCGGTAGCGCCGGAAGTGGGCCGGCACCTCGACGAGAACTTCTTCCTGGTGCGTATGGATCGCTTGACTCCGGCTGAGAAGCGATACCTCCGAGCCATGGCCGGTCTGGGGTCGGGGCCGCACCGATCGGGGGATGTAGCCGCGGAGCTCGGGGTCAAGGTCGAGAGCGTCGCTCCGCGACGCTCGGGCCTCATCCAGAAGGGCATGATCTACAGCCCCGCGCACGGCGACACGGCGTTCACCGTGCCTCTGTTCGACGAGTTTCTCCGCCGAGCGCTTCCGGCTGGCTGAGTCAGGCAGTTGGGCCGCATGCGCCTCGGCATCGACGTCGGCGGGACCTTCACCGACCTGGTGGCTCTGAGCGGGTCGACTCTGGTGACCGCGAAGGTGCCGTCCACGCCGCGCGACCAGTCCGAGGGGGTCATGGCCGCCGTCGAGGCGTCCGGCGTCAATCCCGCGGAGGTGGTGGCCCTCGCGCACGGCATGACCGTGGCCACCAACGCGCTGCTGGAGCGCAGCGGCGGGCGAACGGCGCTCGTGACCACCGCCGGCTTCCGCGACCTGCTCGAGATCGCCCGCCAGGATCGCCCCGCGCTCTACGACCTGACCCGCCGCCGGCCGCAGCCCCTCGTGCCGCGCGAGCTGTGCCTGACGGTCGAGGAGCGGATGGGACCGGACGGAGAGGTGCGTCCGCTCGACGAGGACTCCGTCGAGGGGGTGGTCGAGGCGCTTCGTGGGGCCGACGTCGAGGCCGTCGCAGTGTGCCTGCTGTTCGCGTTCCTCCACGCCGACCACGAGCGACGGGTGGGCGAGCGCCTGCGAGAGGCCCTGCCGGAGGTCCACGTCTCGCTCTCGAGCGAGGTCCTTCCCGAGATGCGCGAGTACGAGCGGGCGGCCACCACCGTGGCCGATGCCTACCTGGCGCCCCGGCTGTCCGCGTACCTCTCGCGGCTCGGGGAGCGCGTGCGCGAGGCGGGCCTGCCCGAGCCTCTGGTGATGCGCTCGTCCGGCGGGGTGGTGGAGCTCGAGGTGGCGGCGCGCAGCGCTGCGTCGTGCGTTCTCTCGGGACCCGCGGGCGGGGTGGTCGGCGCCGCCCACGTGGCGCGGGCGAGCGGCTACGACGACGTGCTCACCTTCGACATGGGCGGCACGAGCACCGACGTCGCCTCCGTGCGCGGGGGCGAGGTGGAGACCACCACCGAGCTGAGCGTGGCCGGAGTGCCGATCGGGCTGCCGGTCGTCGACATCCACACGGTCAGCGCGGGTGGGGGCTCGATCGGTGCGCCGGACCCCGGCGGTGCGCTGCGGGTGGGGCCGCGCTCCGCGGGTGCGGACCCGGGGCCGGCGGCGTACGGCCGCGGTGGGGAGGAGCCGACGGTGACCGACGCCGACCTGTTTCTCGGCCACCTCGCGGACGGGGCGCAGCTGGGCGGCGAGGTGACCCTCGATCGCGGATCGGCCGAACGGGCGCTCGCGACGGTGGGCGAGCCGCTTGGCCTGGACGCGCTCGCGACCGCGGAGGGGATCGTCCGGGTCGCCAACGCCGAGATGGCCCGCGCATTGCGGGTGATCAGCGTCGAGCGGGGCATCGACCCCCGGGAGCTCGCGCTCGTCGCCTTCGGCGGGGCGGGGGGAGTGCACGCGTGCGCCCTCGCCGAGGAGCTCGGGATGCGGACCGTTCTCGTGCCCCGTGCCGCGGGGGTGCTGAGCGCCCTCGGCCTCGCGATGTCCGACGTCCGCCGTGACTACGTGACTCCGCTGCTGGGTGAGCTGTCGGGGGTCGAGCCCGGTACGGTCGAGCGTGCATTCGCGCAGCTCGAGGAGCGCGGGCGGGAGGACCTCGACGAGCCGGAGCTCCTCCGCCGGGCGGACCTGCGCTACCGCGGTCAGTCCTTCGAGTTGACCGTGGACGCCGGGCCCGTGGACGCGGGCCACGAGGGCCAAGACCGGGAGCGCTCGGGCGACGCCTTCTCCGACCTCGCCGAGCGCTTCGGCGCTGCCCACGAGCGCCGCTACGGCTACCGCATGGACGAGGAGGCGGTGGAATCGGTGGCGGTCCGCGTCACGGCCACGAGCCGGGTGGACAAGCCCGAGCTCTCCGAGGACGAGGAGCCCGAGGACTCGACCACCGCGCAGATCGGTCGCCGCCGTGCGTACTTCGACGACGAGTGGCATGAGGCGGTCGTGCTCGACCATGCGCGGATGGGGCGCGGCTCGAACGTCGTGGGGCCGGCCGTGGTCGAGTCCGCGGAGGCCACCTGCGTCGTGGCGCCCGGATGGGCCACGGAGGTGGACCGCGCGGGCACCCTCGTCCTCACCCGCGCGGAGGCCTGATGGACCGCCGCCTCGACCCCGTCGCCCTCTCCGTGCTCTCCAGCGCGCTGGCCGGGATCGCCGAGGAGATGGGCGCGGTGCTCATCCGCGGCGGCTACTCCTCGAACATCAAAGAGCGCCGCGACTGCTCGGCCGCGCTGTTCGACGCGGGTGGGCGCATGGTCGCCCAGGCCGAGCACATCCCGGTGCACCTCGGGGCGATGCCCGAGTCGGTGGCCGCGGTGATGGAGCGCGCACCTCGCCCCGGGGAGGTCTGGGCTCTCAACGACCCCTACCGCGGCGGCACGCACCTCCCCGACGTCACGCTCGTCTCGCCGCTTGCGCGCGAGGGCGAGACCATCGGCTTCGCGGTGACCCGCGCGCACCACTCGGATGTCGGCGGCATGCGGCCGGGCTCGATGCCGAGCGACTCGCGCGAGATCTTCCAAGAGGGTCTCGTCATCCCGCCGGTGCGGCTCGTGCGCGAGGACGGCACGCAGGTGGACGACGTGCTCGACCTGATCCTCGCGAACGTCCGCACCCCGCACGTGCGCCGCGGCGACCTGCGCGCCCAGATGGCCGCGAACGGCGTGGCCGCCCGACGCCTCGACGAGCTCGTCGAGCGCCGCGGGCTGGAAGTGGTCACCGCCGCCTTCGACGAGGTGATCGACTACGCCGAGCGCCGCACCCGCGAGCGCGTCGCCGCGCTGCCGGACGGCGAGTACTCGGCCTCGGGCGAGATCGAGGGCGACGGGGTGAGCGACGAGGACGTGCCGATCGAGGTCCGCGTGAGCATCGACGGGGAGGAGGTGGAGATGGACTTCGAGGGCACCGCGCGGGCGGTGGCGGGCAACGTGAACTGCCCGCTCGCGGTCACCCGCTCGGCCTGCCTGTTCGCGCTGCGCGTCCTGCTGCCCGACGACGTGCCGGCCAACGCTGGGATGGAGGCCGTCCTCGATGTGCACGCCCCCGACGGGTCGCTGGTGAACGCCCGGAGCCCGTCCGCCGTGGTGGCCGGCAACGTGGAGACGAGCCAGCGCGTGGCCGACACGGTGCTGCTCGCGCTCACCGGGGCGGTCGAAGGCCTTCCCGCACAAGGACAGGGCACGATGAACAACGTGGTGATCGGCGGCCACGGCTGGACCTACTACGAGACCATCGGGGGCGGTCAGGGCGCGAGCCCGCAGGGACCCGGGGACTCCGGGGTCCACGTGGGGATGAGCAACACGCTGAACACTCCGGTCGAGGCCCTCGAGCTCGAGTACCCGATGCGCGTCGAGCGCTCGGAGCTCGAGCGCGGGTCGGGCGGGGGCGGTGAGCACCGCGGCGGGGACGGCGTGGTGCGCTCGATCCGCGTGCTCGAGCCGGCCGGCCTCTCGATCCTGGCCGACCGCCGCCGCCACGGTCCGGCGGGGGCGCGCGGCGGCGAGCCGGGCCGGCCGGGGCGCAGCGAGCTGAACGGCGAGGAGCTGCCGCCGAAGGTGACTCGCGACCTGCGGGAGGGCGACATCTTGACCGTGCGCACTCCGGGCGGCGGCGGCTACGGCAGCGCCGCGGACTAGCGGCGTTCGCGTACCGCCTTCTCGAGGACCCCCGCCATGC
>JACCZP010000225.1 GCA_013695885.1 Thermoleophilaceae bacterium
GGCCGTACGCGCGTCCGCGCTCACGCCGCCGTGACCGCGCGCGGCTCGGGCGCGCCGGCCACGTAGCCGGGGTCCGTGCGGGCCCGCACGTAGTCCCGGACGGCCTCCTCGGTCGTGAAGCGCGGCGTGAACCCGACCTCCTCCACCAGCCGGCGCACCTCGACCGCACGTCCGTAGCGCAGCAACCTGCGGAGGTCTACCGAGAGGGGGCCGAACCCGGCTCGCTCGGCGGTCCGCACGACGGGCCCGAACAGCGGATAGGGGATCGGGAGCGTGCGCTTACCCACCAGGCGCATCATGCGGGTCAGCCCGATGGTGCCGGGCCCCGCGACGTTCACCGCTCCCTCCACGGGCCTCTTCACGGCGGCCACCAGCGCCTCCAGGGCGTCGCGCTCGTGGACGAGCTGGATGCGGGGATCGAAGCCGAGGTAGGTGGGCGGCAGCGACATCGACAGGTAGCGGGTCACCTGGGAGTCGACGTAGGGGCCGATCGCCGGCTGGTACCGCAGCATCGTGCAGGTGATCCCCGGGTGGCGGCGCGAGAACGCCTCGAAGTAGGAGTCGATCTCGATCACGTCCCGCTGGAAGCGTGTCCGCGCCGGGCGAAGGCCGGACATGTCCTCGGCGAAGAACTGGGGACCACTCGGCTCGGAGCCGTAGACACCCGCGGATCCGCGTACCACCACCGCCTCGAGGCCCGGGGCGCGCTCACAGGCCGCGAGCAGCTGGAGGGTCCCGATCACGTTGATCTCGTGCGCGGCGCGCGCGGAGATCCCGCGGCCGGGCTGGCGGACGATCTGGTTGTGGACCACCGTGTCGGCGCGGATGGCCGGCAGGCGCCGGGCCAGGTCCGGATCGCGGACGTCGACCTCGACGAACTCGGTGCGCACGAGCGGCGCCCGCGGCACGCGGGTGTCGAGGCCGGCGATGCGCTCGAACTCCGGCTCCGCCTCGAGACGGCGCGCCAGCTCCGTGCCGAAGTAGGAGCCGACCCCGGTTATGAGGACCCGCCGGCCGGGCACGTCAGTGCGAGGAACGCGAGCCGCCCTCCTCGAGGGCGGTGAGCTTTCGCTCGATGCGAGCGAGGCGCCGGGCGATCGCACGCACGTCCCGATGAAGCTCGCGGACGTCCTCGGCGGTGGCGGGCCGGCGCTCGTCGAGCGCCCCGAGCACCCGGTCGCGCACGGCGCCGGCGCCCGCCTCGGCGCTGCGCACGCTGCGGCGCACCGCGCCCGCCCGTGCCTCGGCGCCGCGGACGATCTCGTCGACCGTCTCCTGCGCGCGCTCGCGCGTGAGCTGCGCAGATCCCACCGTGGTCTGGACGGTGCGCTGCACCGCCTCCCGCACGGCCTCGGACACGTTCTGAGGCTTGCCGCGGTCCTCCGCCATGACCGTGAGTCTCCCATATCTTCGCGGCGTGGCCACGCCCGTCGAGCCCGTCCACCTGCGCCCGGCCACCGAGCTCGCCGAGCGGGTGCTGCTGCCCGGTGATCCCCACCGCGCACTCTGGGTGGCCCAGGCGCTGCTCGAGCGCCCACTCATGTTCAACCATCACCGGGGGCTGTGGGGCTACACCGGGCTCGCCCCCGACGGCGCACCGGTGAGCGTGCAGTCGACCGGCATGGGCGGGCCCACCACGGCCATCGTGGTCGAGGAGCTGATCGCCCTGGGGGCGCGCCGGCTGATCCGGATCGGCACCTGCGGAGCGCTCGATCCGGCGCTGGCCCTCGGCCAGATGGTCACGGTCACCGCTGCCCTCGCAGGCGACGGGACCAGCGCCGCCCTCGGCGCACGCGACGCGGTGGAGCCCGACCCGCGGTTGACCGCCGCGCTCCTCGCCGGGGAGGCCGGTCGGGGCGTGGTGGCCGCCAGCACGGACCTGTTCTACGAGCGCCGCCCGGGGGTGGAGGCACGGTGGCGCGAGCGGGGGGCCGGCGTGGTCGAGATGGAGGCCGCCACCCTGCTCCAGGTGTGCCTGTCCCGTGGGGTGCAGGGGGCATGCGTGCTCGCGGTCTCGGACTTGCTGAGCGCCCCGGAAGGGCGTCGGCGCATCGAGGCCGACGCGCTCGAGGAGCTCGGGGTGCGCCTCGGGCGGGCGGGACTGGCCGCCCTGACCGTACCCGCGCGCGCGCCCTAGCTGCTGGCTAGAGCGCCTCGGTCACGGGGGCGTCTCGGCGACCGCGAAGCGCTCCTGCGAGCGGGAGGGCACGTCCGGCCCTGCGCCGACCGCGTCGCGGACGGCCGCGACATCGGCCGCTATCGCCTCGAGGCGCTCCTCGAGCGCGACCACACGGACATCGGCCCCCGAGCCGCCGCCGCCCGCAGCCGCCAGCTCGTCGAGGCGGTCGCCGAGGGCTCCGATCCTCTCGAGCTCGGTCTCCACCCCCTCGAGCCCGGCCAGGCGCTCCACGGCGGCCTGGATCGCGCCGAGTCGCTCGTCGAGCCCGTCCATCAGGTCCTCGATCCCCTCGAGGCGCTGAGATACCGAGCGCAACCGCCGGGTCAGGCGCTCGACGTCGGCGGCGGAGGGGACGCCGAGGACGCCCATCGCGGTCTCCTGGGCCTGGACCGCCTTCTCCCGAGCTCCGAACGCGCGGGCCACCGCGCCGGCGACGATCGGGTTGGCGGCCAGCTCCTCCGCCACCCGCCCGAGCGCGTCCTCTCCCTGGCGCGAGAGCCGGCGGCGCAGGCCCTTGTCCTCGCGCCCGTCGTCCACGGTCGGCAGCCTAGCGCCTCGGCCTTCCTTCGAACCCGTCTACCGCCCCGCGCCCTAACCCTAAACCTGCACCTTATGTTGAGTCGCTGCGCGCCAGGCCAGCGCCCGGTCATGGCGTCGGTCGCGCAACTCTCGCCCCCCAGCGGCGTTTCCGTCCCGCACGCGGCACGAGGGGGTGGAGGTTTGGCCTCAGCCGGCCGATAGGAACGTCCGAAGGGTCCCCGGCGCGCTGACGAGCGCCGCGAGCGAAGGTTCAAAGTTGCTAACAGCCGCCAGAGCAAGTACTTTTCCCCGGCCCACCCGGCAATCGGGCGTGGTGCGCGATTTGCACGCGCCACGAGGGGTCTCGGGGAGAGGGAAGGAAAAGCACGGATGAACAGCAGGCTCCTCTATGTTCTCGCCGCCGCGGCGCTCACGTGTGCCGCATTCGTGGCCACCGTGCTGCCGGCGTCCGCACAGCTGCACTCGGTACAGGTCCGGCTCGCCTCCGGCGAGGTCGTGACCGTCGAGGTGGACGTGCCGCCCGGCCAGACCGTCGAGTCGATGGGTCTGCCCGGGGAGATCATCTCGTCCACCCCCATCGGCCCCGAGGACGCCGAGCCCCCGACCAACGCGCCCGAAGGCAGCGCTCCCGCGCCCGATGCGGGCGCGACTCCGGCCGTCCCGGGTGCCGCCCCGGGCGCGCCGGGAGCTCCGCCCCTCGATGTCGGATCCGAGATCCCCGGCGCCCTCGAGGAGTCGCTCTCCGACGAGGTCGAGAAGGAGGAGGACGACAAGGCTGGAGGTGAGGATGAGGAAGGCGGGCGCAAGCGTGGTGGCGGGAAGGACCCGACGGGCAGCACGCCCGCCGAGCGCCGCGGGAACTCTGCCGATCCCGGCGCCCCACCGCTGCGCTCCGGCGGCGGCGCGCCCACCCGGTCCAACCCCTCGTTCTTCGACGCGCTCCCCGGGCCGGCGCGGGCCACCAGCGTCCCCAACTTCGTCATCCGCAAGTTCCGGGTCCCGATCTTCCTGCTCCCGATCTACCAGGCCGCCGGCATCCAGTACGGCGTGCGCTGGGAGGTGCTCGCGGCCATCAACGAGATCGAGACCGACTACGGGCGCAACCTCAATGTCTCCTCGGCCGGTGCGCAGGGGTGGATGCAGTTCATGCCCGCCACCTGGCGGATGTACGGGACCGACGCCAACAAGGACGGGGACAAGGACCCCTACAACCCCGTCGACGCGATCTTCGCCGCGGCCCGCTATCTGAAGGCCGCGGGGGCGGAGGACGACCTCAAGAAGGCGATCTTCGCCTACAACCACGCCGACTGGTACGTGGACTCGGTGATGATGCGCGCCAAGCTGATCGCCGGCGTCCCCAGCGACCTGACCGGCTCGCTTACCGGCCTCACCGAGGGTCGCTTCCCGGTGGCCGAGCGTGCGCGCTACGCCGACGACCTCTCCGAGCGCGACGCCGAGCGGCGCGTCAAGGGCGGCCGCAACGCCGCCCAGGTGGTCGAGGGCAGCCGGTCGCGCCGCGACATCGACATCTACACCAAGAAGGGCGCGCCCGCGGTGGCCGTCAACGACGGCGTTGTCAAGGAGATGGGCCGCTCCAAGGCCGGCGAGCGCTACATGGTTCTCCAGGACGTGTACGGCAACCGCTACACGTACTCCGGCCTCGCGTCGATCTCCAGGTACTACCCGGTCCCGAAGGACGAGGGGCGCGTCACGTCCGCGAGCACCAGGCTCCCCGGCGACGGGGACCCGCGCCCGCGCACGGCGGCCTCCGACGGCCGGCCCGGAGCCGGCGCGGCGGCAGCTCGAAGCGACGCGC
>JACCZP010000244.1 GCA_013695885.1 Thermoleophilaceae bacterium
GGTGATGTGCAACGACGCTCCCTCCCCGCGGCGGTCCTCGGACGACCTTCGCCTCGTGACCCCGTCGGGCTTCACGGCGTCGAGGATCGAGAACGAGGACAGCCCATTCGCCTACGAGCCGCGGCCACTCGGACCCGGGCAGTGCGCCCGCTCGACTTCGGGGTCGAGTCGGTCGACGGCTCCGTCCGGAGAGTGCGAGTGGTCGACGTCGGCGAGTAGCCAGGCCCGCTCCGAGTGCTCTCTACGGTCTCTGCGATGGAGCAGGCCTCGCCACCCGAGCCGTCGAGCCGCCGGCGTAGGCGGTCCGTCGTCGCGGCGCTCAGCGCGGGCGTCGCGGCCGCCGCCCCGCTCCTGATCGGCTGTGGCGAGCGCCCCGAGCCGACAGG
Source organism: Thermoleophilaceae bacterium (assembly GCA_013695885.1). Taxonomy (GTDB): domain Bacteria; phylum Actinomycetota; class Thermoleophilia; order Solirubrobacterales; family Thermoleophilaceae; genus JACCZP01. Next base: position 387 of record JACCZP010000244.1, read on the forward strand.
GGCTCCGCCCTCGACGCGGCTTCCCGCGCAGTCGAAGCTTCCCTCCACGAAGCCGACCGAGGTCGCGCGGCTAGCTCGCTCCGCGGGATGCACGCTGCGCGCGCCGCGGATCGAGGGACGCGCCCACGTCGAGCGAGAGGTCGACTACCGGTCGAACCCACCGACCTCCGGGCCCCACCTCCCGGTCCCCGCTCCAGAGGGTGCCTACGCCGAGGCCCCGCCGCCCGAGGCGCTCGTCCACTCACTCGAGCACGGCCGGGTGATCCTCCAGTTCGCGCCCGATGCGCCCGAGGACGTGAAGACCGAGCTCAAGAGGATCTACGACCGGGACCGCTACCACGTGCTTCTCACCCCCAACCGGACGGGGATGCCGTTCGAGGTGGCCGCATCGTCCTGGGGACGCTACATCGGCTGCCCTCGCGCCGGACCGCGGGCCTACGAGGCGATCAGCGCGTTCCGAGGCACGTTCCGCGACCAGGGGCCGGAGCGCGTCCCGTGATCGCGAAGCGCGGCGTCCGGCTCACCCCGGTCGCTCGGCGCGGGTGATCCTGGTGCGCAGCCCCCGACGGCGAAGATCATCCAGTAGCCGGTGCGGACGCTCACGACGCACCCTGGTATAGCGAAGCCGTGTCCGGCGGATTCCTCACGGCACTCCTCTACGGGCTCGGTGCGTCCGGCGGTCTGGTGCTCGGCGGCGCCATCGGCGCGCGGGTCGCGCTACCGCGCCCCGTCCTCGCCGCCGCGCTGGCCTTCGGTAGTGGAGCGCTGATCGCCGCCTTCGCCTTCGAGCTGGTCCAGCGACCGTTCGAGGTGGCCGGCGGGGTGGTGGTTGGAGCCGGCCTCCTCCTTGGGGTAGCGGCCTTCGTGACGGTCGACGCGCTGATCGACCGCTGGGAGAGTGGGGGGAGCGGGACCGCGCTACTAGCAGGCGTAACCCTCGACGGAGTGCCGGAGAACCTGGCCCTCGGCACGGCGGTGGCCTCCGGATCCGGGGGTCTGGTACTGCTCGTGTCGATCTTCGCCTCGAACTTCCCCGAGTCGCTCAGCGGTGCGGCGGACATGCGCTCGGACGGGCGATCGTCGCGAGCCACCTTGGGCATCTGGCTTACCACGGCCGCCGTGCTCACCGTATCGGTGCTCGGAGGCTGGCTCCTCTCCTCCATCCTCGCGCCCACGACCCTCGCCGGCTTCCAGGCGTTCGCGGGCGGCGCGGTCGTGGCTTCGCTCGCCGACACCGTCATGCCGGAGGCCTATCGTCAGGGCGGTCTCTGGATCGCCTTCGCGACCGTCGCCGGGTTCTTCCTCTCCTTCCTGCTCTCGACGATCTAGCCGCGAGTCGTCGACCGCGAGCATCTGTGCACCCACGCGACGCCCTTAAGGTCAAGGCGCCCGCGGGGCGCACCGAGGACGAGTTCGAGACCTGGATGGCCCACGTCACCGAACGCGCCGACCCGCTGATGGCGTGGCTCGGGATCGTCTTCGCGCTGCTCGTGGGTTTCGAGGTAGCCGTCCCGCTCGGAGTCGGTACCGCCCGTGCGCTGTCGACCGCAGGGTGGGTCATCTGGGCGCTCTTCGTCCTCGAGTTCGTGGCGAAGCTGTGGATGGCACCGCGGCGAGCGCACTTCGTCCGTCGCCACTGGCTCCAGGTCCTGGTGCTCCTCCTCCCCGCCCTCCGCGCGTTCTCATTCCTCCGCCTCCTGCGCCTCGGGCGTGCCCTCCCCGCCAGTCGTGTCCTCTCGTCGTCCTATCGCAACGTCGGCACGGCACGCCGGCTCGTGGGGTCGCGCTTGGGGTACCTCGGCGCCGTCAGCGTGGTGGTGGCGGTGGGGGTGGCCGAGCTCGCCTTCGTCTTCGAACGCGAGGCCGCCACCTTTCGGTCGTTCGGCGACGCGATCCTGTGGTCACTGGCGGTCGTGCTGGCCGGACAGGGGGATCCGGTCCCGCAGACCGTCGGTGGGCGGCTCACGATGCTGACCGGGTTCGCGTTCGGCCTCGTGGTCGTGGCGGCGCTCGCAGGTGCAATCGGTGCCTTCCTCATCGACGACCGCCGCGAGCGAGCGCAGGCCGAGGACGCGACGTAGGCGGGGGCCCCGTCAGCGCTCGAGGAACCTCGTCGCCAGCGCCCGGAAGAAATCGGTGCGGGTAACGATGGCGACCACCTGTCGGTCCTCGACCACGGGGATGATCAGAACGCGATGGTGGAGGAAGATCTCCCCGAGCTGGGCATCGGAGTAGTCGGGCCCGACGCCCTTGGCGCGACCCGCGCGTTGCTCCGGCTGATGGTCCGGTGGCTCCAACTCAGTCTGGAACTCCGACGACTCACCGGCAATCCGCCTCAAACCGCACCATCTCTGGCCGGCGAGTTCTTCGATCTTGCCGGAAAATGATGGAGGGGGTCAGTTCGTTGGCGCGAGCCGGGGTCATCTCCATGTCGCATCGGGGTCAACTCCCTGTCGTCTGACACACACGAGCATCGTTCTCCCTTCGGGGGTCAGCTTCAACCGCCTACGCGGAGTGCTCGATAACAGAGGTTATGT
>JACCZP010000248.1 GCA_013695885.1 Thermoleophilaceae bacterium
GGTACTCGAGGTTGACCTGGTGGCAGATGCCGGTGTTCGGCGGTACCACCTCGAGCGAGTCGAACGCCCCCTGGCCCCAGCGCAGGAACGCGTAGCGCTCGCGGTTGCGCTCGTAGTCGCGCTCGACATTGTGCTCGAAGGCGAGGCGCGAGGCTGACTCATCGACCTGAATCGAGTGGTCGATCACAAGCTCCGCCGGCGAGAGGGGCTCGACGAGCGCGGGGTCCCCGCCCATCTCCGCCATCGCGTCGCGCATCGCGGCGAGGTCGACCACGGCCGGCACGCCGGTGAAGTCCTGCATGAGCACGCGCCCGGGCGTGAAGGCGATCTCCTCCGAGGGCTCGTCGGTCGCCACCCAGGTGGCCACCTTCTCGACGTCCTCGGCGGTTACCGACTCGCCGTCCTCGTGGCGCAGCAGGTTCTCGAGCAGAACCTTCAGCGAGTAGGGCAGGCGAGCGACGTCGTAGCGCGCCTGGAGGGCGTCGAGGCGGAAGAGCTCGAGGTCGCGACCGGTGACGTCGAGGCGCGAACGGGCCGAGAATGAGTCGGGATGGGACACGCGATCCACGCTAGCGACGGCGATGATGAAGTGAGCCGGTGAACGGAGGAGACGCCCACGGAGATCGCGAAGGAGCGGGAGCGGCGGCGGGAACCCAGGCGCAGACGACCGAGCTAAAGGGATGCAGTCCGAGCCCCTATGACGGGCTTGAACTGCACTTCTTGATGGAACGGAACCACGGAGGGCGTGACGCCGCTCTCCGCCGGGCCCCGTGGCCGCCTCAGGCGCGAACGAATCTCGCCCGCGCCGTCGCGACCCACCGCTCCCCGGCGCCGCGCAGCCGCGCCTCCGCGGTGACCTCGAGCGCGCCGCCGTCGGCCTCGCCTACGGACGCCGATACGTGCACGAACGTCCCGAGCGGCACCGCAGACTCGATCCGCAGATCGAGCGACTCGAGGTCGGCGCTCACGCCCTCGGCCTCGAGCGCGAGGGACATCGTCTCCTCGAGCGCCGTCGCCAGCATCCCGGGGTGGGCCAGGCCCGGCCGCCCCTGGTGATCCTGCTTGACGAAGAACCGCCCGGCCACCCCTCCGCCGTCGGCGGGCTCGACCTCCATCTGGAGGCCGAACAGGTTGGTTTGCCCGCAGCCGAAGCAGAGCTGGTGGTGGACGAGCCCCACGGGCAAGGCCGAACCGGCCCCGGACCCGCCGGCGAGCCGCTTACGCCGTTACGGTGGCCGGCGTCTCGCCCGTCTCGCGCTCGGAGAGCCAGTGGGCCTCGGGCGACATCGAGTCGCGCAGGTACCACTCGGCGTCGAGCGCGGCCTGGCACCCCGACCCGGCGGCCGTGACGGCCTGGCGGTAGGTGTGGTCCACCAGGTCTCCGGCGGCGAACACCCCCGGCACGCCGGTGCGGGTGGACTTGCCCTCGGTGACCACGTAGAGCTCGTCGTCGAGCTCGAGCTGGCCCTCGACCAGCGCCGAGTTCGGCTCGTGGCCGACAGCGATGAACACGCCGTCCAGGTCGAGTCGGCGCTCCTCGCCGGTGTCGGAGTGGCGGAGCACGGCATGGGTGAGCGCCGGCCCTGCGCCGGGCTCGAAGGAGGAGACGACGTACGGGGTGAGCAGCTCGAGGTTCTCGATGGCGCGGGCGCGGTCGAGCATGATCTGGGAAGCGCGGAACTCGTCGCGGCGGTTCACGACCGTGACCTTCGAGGCGAACTTCGAGAGGAAGATCGCCTCCTCCATCGCCGAGTCCCCGCCACCCACGATCGCGGTCTGGCGCTCGCGGAAGAAGGCGGCGTCGCAGGTGGCGCAGTAGGAGACCCCGCGCGAGGCCAGCTCCTCCTCACCGGGCACGCCCAGCTTGCGGTGCTCGGCGCCCATGGCCAGCACGACGGCGCGAGCGCGGAGCTCCTGCTCGCCGATCCACACGCGGTGCTCACCGCCGTCGCGCGAGAGCTCGATCCGGGTGGCCTCGTCGGTGATGAAGCGGGTGCCGAAGCGCTCGGCCTGGTCGCGGAGCTGCTGCATCATCTCCGGCCCGCTGATGCCCTCGGGATAGCCGGGATAGTTCTCGACGTCGGTGGTCTGCTGGAGCAGGCCGCCCCACAGGAAGCCCTCGATCACCAGAGGGCTCAGGTCGGCGCGCGAGGCGTACAGGGCCGCGGTGTAGCCCGCCGGGCCGCTTCCCACGATGATCACGTTCTCGGTCTGGACTTCGCTCACGTCGCCTCCGAAGGTCACTTTACTTTCTGAAGTATAGGTCGCGGCGTCGACCTCTACGCGGCCCGCTCGAGCACCCGCACCTCGACCGGTGCCCGCTCCGCGAACGCCCGTGCGTCCTCCTCCGTGCCGATGTCGTCCCCGCCCCAGTGCATCGGCACGGCCACCCGCGGCGCGATGCGCCGCGCGGCCTCGGCGGCCTCGCCCGCGGTCATGACGTACACCCCGCTCACCGCCAGCAGGGCGACGTCCACGCCGTGCACGGAGTCCATCTCCGGGATCACGTCGGTGTCACCGGAGTGGTAGAGCCGTTCCCCGCGCACGTTCAGGTCGAACCCGAGCCAGCCGGCCTCCGGGGGGTGGAAGGTGGCGCCGGCGAGGTCGACCTTCGAGGTGTTGTAGGCGGCCACCGCCCGGACCTCGACCCCGCGCAGGCCGTCGAGCTCGGTCACCTCGCCGGGCCGCAGGGAGAGCGCGCGGCCGGTCACGCGCTCGGCCACCGCCGCCGGGCCGACCACCAGCGTCCGCTCGTGGGAGAGCCGCTCGACGTCCTGCGGCGAGAAGTGGTCGTAGTGCCCGTGGGTGACCAGGATGGCGTCGGCCTTCGGCCCGTCCGCGACCCGGTAGGGGTCGATGTAGACCGTGGAGCGCCCGATGCGGATGCGAAACCCCGAATGGCCCAGCCACTCCACGGCGTCGATGAGCATGGACCCGAGACTAGGCCCGCCTCCCTCGGCGGGGACACGCGGAGCCGTGGCCGTGCAAGGATGCCGCCCGCGATGGCCTACGAGACGATCCGATGGGAGTCCTCCGACGGCGTCGGGCGGCTCACGCTCGCCCGTCCGGAGTCGCTGAACGCCTGGACCGAGCAGCTCGGCCGCGACCTGAACGCGGTTCTCGCCGGCGAGGCGGCCGACCCCTCGGTGCGGGCGGTGCTGATCACCGGAGCCGGGCGTGGCTTCTCCTCGGGCGCCGACCTGCGGGCCGCCTTCGAGCCCTCGCCCGACGACGGGCTCCCAAATCTGCGCAAGGCGCTGAAGGACGTCTACAACCCGGTCATCGTGGCCATACGGGAGCTGCCGAAGCCCGTGGTGGCCGCGGTCAACGGCCCTGCGGCGGGGATCGGATGCTCGCTGGCGCTGGCCTGCGACCTCGTCCTCGTCGCCGAGTCGGCCTTCCTGCGGCTGGCCTTCATCGGCATCGGCCTGATACCCGACGGGGGGTCGACGGTCCTCGTCCCCGCGCGCGCGGGGAAGGCGAGGGCGGCGGAGATGACCATGCTCGGCGAGCGCGTGGGCGCCGCGCAGGCCCTCGAGTGGGGGCTCGTGAACGCTGTGCACCCGGACGAGGCGCTGGCGCTTGAGTCCGAGGCGCTCGCCGCGCGCCTGGCCGCGGGCCCGACGCGCGCCCACGCGGCCTCGAAGCGCCTGCTGAACGCCGCCCTCTACCCCCACCTGCGCGAGCAGCTCGACCTCGAGGCCGAGCTCCAGCACGAGCTGGCCCGCACCGCCGACTTCGTCGAGGGCGTGACCGCCTTCGGAGAGAAGCGAGCGCCGGCGTTCCGCGGCGCCTGAGCTCGTCCCATTCCCTCCGGTTGGGGCCGCCCCAACCGCCGGCGATGGGCATCCGCGCCGACTCTCCGAGCGCCGGGCACGGCGTGAGGGAGACGGCAGGAGCGGCAGTATGCTTCGCCGGGTCGTGACGGTGCCCGCCCTCATCGACGTGCTCGCCGGCGTGCTCGCGCCCGAGTACGGCGGCTCCCCCAACGCCGACTACATCTGGGTCCTCTACTGGATCGGATTCGGGCTCGGGATAGCCATGTTCCTGCTCGTGGAGGGCGTGCTCATCGTCTCCCTCATGCGCGACCGCTTCCGCCGCGGGCGTCCGGACGCCGTCCAGGTTCGCGGCAACACCCCGCTCGAGGTCGGCTGGACGCTCGGCGCCACCGCCATCGTCGCCGTGCTCGCGGTCGTCACCTTCGTGGGCCTGCCCGCGATCGTCACGCCGCCGGCGTCCGACCCGGGCGGCCTTCGCGTGGCCGACGGCCGCCTCTACGCGAGCACCGACCAGGCGCCCGTCGAGGGCGGCGAGCGACCGCTCGAGATCGGCGTCAACGGCCAGCAGTACCTCTGGCGCTACGACTACCCCGGGCTGCGCGGGCGGCTCTTCGCCTACCACGAGATGGTGGTCCCCACCGACACGACGGTGGTCCTCTCCATCACCTCCCAGGACGTCGCGCACTCGTGGTGGATCCCGCAGCTCGGGGGCAAGATGGACGCCCTGCCCGGCCACGTGAACCAGACGTGGTTCAAGGCCACCGAGCCCGGCGTGTTCCGCGGCCAGTGCGCCGAGCTCTGCGGTGAGAACCACGCGTCCATGACCGGCTCGGTCCGCGCCGTGCCGCCCGAGGAGTTCCGGCGCTGGGTCACTCAGCAGACCGCCGGGATCCGCGCCTCCCAGGAGGCGCTGATCGAGACGCGGCGCTCACGGAACACCAACCAGTGACGGGGGACTAGAGACCTTGGCCGCGACCACCGAGCCCGCCGCCCGCGAGCGCTCCGCGCCGCCTGCCGTCCCCGAGGTCATCCTCCACGGGCCCGAGCGCGAGGAGACCGGCTGGCTGTCCTGGCTCACCACCACCGACCACAAGAAGATCGGGCTCCTGTACCTGATCTCGACCTTCGTCTTCTTCATCATCGCCGGGGTCGAGGCGCTGCTCATGCGCGCCCAGCTCGCGCTGGCCGACAACACCTTCCTCGACGCCCAGACCTACAACGGCCTGGTGTCGCTGCACGGCACGACGATGATCTTCCTGTTCGTCGTGCCGGTCCTCGCCGGGTTCGGCAACTACTTCGTCCCGCTCATGATCGGCGCGCGGGACATGGCCTTCCCGAAGCTGAACGCGCTGTCGTTCTGGCTCCTGCTGTTCGGAGGCATCGCCTTCTACGGATCGGTCTTCTGGGAGCCGCCCGCCGCGGGCTGGACCTCCTACGCGCCGCTGTCCGACGACGCCTACTCCCCGGACGGCGGCATCGACGCATGGATCTTCCTGATCCACCTCACCGGCATCTCGTCGCTGCTCGGCGCGATCAACTTCGTCGCGACGATCCACAACATGCGCGCGCGGGGCATGGGCTGGGGCCGGATGCCCCTGTTCGTGTGGTCCATCCTCATCTACTCCTACCTGCTGATCGTCGCGCTGCCGAGCATCGCGGCGGCGGCCACCATGCTCCTGACCGACCGTCACTTCGGCACCGCGTTCTTCGACGTGCAGGGCGGCGGCGACCCGCTGCTGTGGCAGCACCTCTTCTGGTTCTTCGGCCACCCCGAGGTCTACATCATGGTCCTGCCGGCCTTCGGGATCATCTCGGAGGTCCTGCCGGTGTTCGCCCG
>JACCZP010000258.1 GCA_013695885.1 Thermoleophilaceae bacterium
GTTCGGGCTCCGCTGCAATAGCGGGGCTTTTCGGTCCGTACGGCCCATCGTCGGCGATCAGGAGGTGCAACCGGATGTGCGGCATCGCCGCCACCTGGGGTAGGCAGAGCAACGGGAAGGTCCGGAGCATGATGGCCACGATGACCCATCGAGGCCCCGATGCGGACGGGACCTTCCACGCGGCCGGAGGTCAGGCTGCGCTCGGCCACACCCGCCTCTCGATCATGGACCCGCGCGGCGGCCAGCAACCGATCGTCTCCGGCGACGGACGCCGCGCGCTGGCCGCCAACGGCGAGATCTACAACTACCCGGACGTGCGCCCGGAGCTCGAGCGACGTCATCGCTTCCGCACCAGCAGCGACTCCGAGGCCATCCTCCACCTCTACGAGGAGTACGGCACCGAGCTCGTGCACCACCTGGACGGAATGTGGGCGTTCGCCCTCCTCGACGACGACGATCTCGTCGTCGCCCGCGATCCGATCGGGATCAAGCCCCTCTACTACGGCGAGCGTGACGGCGAGCTGGTGTTCGGCTCGGAGCTCAAGTCGCTGGCCGGTCAGGCCGAGGACGTGCGCGAGTTCCCGCCGGGCACGCTGTTTCACTCCGAGCACGGGTGGGAGACCTTCTACGAGGTGCCGGACCTGCCCTCCGAGGAGGACTCGGTCGAGAGCTGGATCCGGGCGATACGCCGCGGCATGGAGGACTGCGTGGCCAAGCAGAAGATGTCCGACGTGCCGGTCGGGGCGTTCCTCTCGGGCGGCCTCGACTCCTCGATCCTCGCCGCCCTGCTGCGCCGCTACAACGACAACCTGCACACCTTCGCGGTGGGCATCGAGGGCTCGGGCGACCTGGAGGCGGCGCGCGTGGTGGCCGAGCACCTCGACACGATCCACCACGAGCACGTGATCACGCGCGAGGAGATCGCCGAGCACCTGCCGGAGATCGTCTGGCACCTCGAGTCCTTCGACCAGGACCTCGTGCGCTCAGCGGTGCCCACGTACTTCACGGCCCGCATGGCGCGGGAGCACGTCACGGTCATCCTCACCGGCGAGGGCGCCGACGAGCTCTTCGCCGGCTACGACTACCACAAGGACATCCCCGACGAGGACCGGCTGCGCCAGGAGCTGCGCCGCTCGGTCGGCGCGCTGCACAACGTGAACCTCCAGCGCGTCGACCGCATGACCATGGCCCACTCGCTCGAGGGCCGGCCGCCGTTCCTCGACAACGCGGTGATCGAGCTCGCCCAGCGGGTGCCCGCCCGGCTCAAGCTGCCCGAGGGCGGCCCCGAGAAGTGGATCCTCCGCAAGGCCTTCGAGGACCTCCTTCCCGAGGACATCGTGTGGCGCAAGAAGGCCCAGTTCGACCAGGGCACGGGCATGACCGAGGTGGCCGCCGAGGTGGCCTCGGCCGCCATGTCGGACGCCGGGGAGGACGCCCACCGCGCCCGCTTCCCGCACGAGCGGCTGCGGTCCACCGAGGAGTGCTACTACCACCGCCTCCTGGTCGACGCCTTCGAGGATCCCGATCCGGTGCTCGCCAACGTCGGACGCTGGACCGACCGGCCGTCCGACCTGGCTTCGGTCGTCTAGCCCGAAAAGGGGCCCCGGTTGGTCATCGCGCTGGGCCAGATCAACCCCGTCATCGGCGACCTGAACGGCAACGTCGAGCTCATCCGCTCGCGTGTGGAGTCCGCCCGGGAGGCCGGCGCGCAGATCGTCCTCTTCCCCGAGCTCACGGTCTGCGGCTACCCGCCCGAGGACCTGTTGCTGCGCTCGGACTTCCTGGCCGCGTGCGACGCCGCGGTCGAGGAGGTGGCCGAGGCCGCCCGCGACATCGTGGTGGTCTACGGGGCACCTCGCAACGGGCCGCGCGACCTGCACAACGGCCTGGTGGTGGCCGCGGAGGGCCGGGTCAAGGCCGTCTACGAGAAGCGCCACCTGCCCCACTACGGGGCCTTCGACGAGGGTCGTTACTTCGGATGCGGGAGCGGTCCCGTGCTGATCCGTCTCGGGGAGCACCTGGTGGGCCTGTCGCTGTGCGCGGACCTGTGGATCGGCGACGGACCGGCCACGCTCGCGGCGCGGGCCGGCGCAAAGCTGATCCTCAACGCGTCGGCGTCGCCCTTCCACTCCGGCAAGGCGGCCGAGCGCGAGGCCATGCTCTCCCAGCGCGCACGGGACATCGTCTGCCCCATCGCCTACGCCAATGCCTGGGGCGGTAACGACGAGCTGGTCTTCGACGGCGGCTCGACGGTGGTCGACCATCGCGGCCGGGCGGTGGCCCGCGCGGCCCATTTCCAGGACGAGCTGCTGGTCGTGCCGCTCGATCTCGCGGCCGTGCGGCAGGCTCGGCTGCGCGATCCGCGGCTGCGGGCCGCCTCGCCCGTGGCGTCCGACGCAGTCGTCTCGGGGCCGCCCGATGCACCACACGCGCCCGAGGTCCCGCTCGCTCCCGAGCGCGCCGGAGTCCCGGCGGCACGGGTCCACCCCGTCCTCGGCGAGGAGCGGGAGCTGTGGGAGGCGCTGCGCACCGGCATCGCCGACCACGTCGAGAAGAACGGCTACGAGCACGTCGTGGTCGGTCTCGGCGGCGGAATCGACTCCTCGGTCGTCGCTCTGCTCGCGTGCGACGCGCTCGGCCCCGAGCGCGTGACCGCGGTGATCATGCCCTCGGGCGACTCCGACCGCCGCGCCGAGGACGGCGCCCGGCAGCTCGTGGCGGCGCTCGGGTGCGAGCTGCGCGAGATCCCCACCGATGACCTGCTGGCCGCCTACGAGGTCGTGCTCGTGCCCGAGCTCGGCGACCTGGCCCGTGCGTCCACCGACGAGCGCATCCAGGCGCGGCTGCGCTCGAACCTGCTGATGGCCCTCGCCAACGCCTCGGGCTGGCTGCTGCTCTCCACCGGCAACAAGTCCGAGCTGGCCTGCGGCTACTCCACGCTCTACGGGGAGACCTTCGGCGGCTTCGCGCCGCTGAAGGACGTGCCCCGCTCGCTGGTGGTACGCCTAGCGCGCTGGCGCCAGGCTCGGGCGAGCGGCGGACCGATCCCGGCGACGATCCTCGCCCATCCCCACCAGGGCGTCCGACCCGACCAGTGGCACGCCGACGGCCTGCCGCCCTTCGACGAGGTCGACCCGATCCTCGAGGCCTACGTCGAGGACGACGAGGATCCCGCCGCCCTTGTCGCTCGCGGGTACGCCCCCGACGTCGTGCGCCGGGTGGTGGACCTCGTGGAGCGGGCCGAGTACAAGCGCCGCCAGGCGCCGCCCGGCATCCGCATCAGCGGTCGCGCGTTCGGGCGCGACCGGCGCATGCCGATCGCGCATCGGTTCGGCGGCGAGGCGCCGGGGACCCTGCGTGCGCGGGGGCCGGATACAACGGAGAACGGCGCCGGCCCGCGGATGCGCCCGGCAGCGGGGCGCACCGCGGCTGCGGAGACGGCGGCCGCCGCACGTTAGGTTCGCGGTCGCGGTCATGGCGGGCGCGACGGCCGCGGCTCGGCGGCGGCGCTCGCCTACTCGCCCCGCGCCGCCGGGTCCTGCACGGCCTCGAACTCACCGGTCTCGAGCTCGTGGGCCACCTCGGAGTCCACCTCCGCATCGCCCGGCGCCGCCTCACCGCGCGCGGCGTGCGCCCGCCCGGCCTGGAGCGAGCGGAAGCGACGGAGCTTCAGGATCTCGAGCACGAGGACCAGGTAGACGCTGGCCCCGAGGGCCAGCAGCCCGAACGCGGCGAGCACGAGGCTCGGTCCTAGGTAGAAGTCGCCGCGGTCGTCCGAGTAGGGCACGAAGCGCAGCGCCAGGGCGAGCGCGGCGAGGCTCAGCGTCCACCCGTACAGATAGATGGTGGTCTTCAGCGGCGAGAAGCCGATGTTCGCGAACCGGTGGTGGAAGTGCCAGCGGTCCGCGCGGTAGACGGGGCGGCGATGCTTGATCCGCTTGGCGATCACGAAGCTCGAATCGAGGATCGGGACGGCCAGCACCACGAGCGGGAACAGCAGCGCGATCGCGGCGTTGGTCTTGAGCGCGCCCTGGACCGCGATGGCGGCGAGCAGGAACCCGAGGAGGTTCGAGCCCGAGTCCCCGAGGAAGATCGATGCGCGATGCAGGCCATAGCGCAGGTATCCCGCGGTGGCGCCTGCAGTCATGAGCGCCAGCACCCCGGCCTCGAAGCGCCCGAGAGAGAGCGCGATGGCCCCGAGCGTGCCCGCAGCGATCATGCCCACACCGGCGGCCAGGCCGTCCACCCCGTCGATGAAGTTGACGATGTTCACCAGCGCCACGATTCCGAGGCCGGTGAGCAGGTAGGAGAGCGGGTCGCCGAACTCGAGGCGCCCGAGGAGGGGAAGCGTGATGGCCTCCACCCGCACGCCGCTCGCCACCGGCACGGCCGCGGCCAGCGCCTGGCCCACGAGCTTGACCTCGGCCTTCAGGTCGAGCAGGTCATCGGCGGCGCCGACGGCCACGATCACCGCCGCGCCGACCAGGATGCCGCGGTTGCCCTGTCCGGCCGGGAGGAAAACGAGCCCTGCCGCGAGCACGCCGGCGAACACCGCCACGCCCCCGAGGCGCGGCGTCGCAACGGTGTGCAGGCCACGTGCCTTCGGCTCGTCGATGGCCCCGATCCGCCAGGCCAGCGATCGGACCACCGGCGTGAGCACGAACGTGACGGCCAGGGCGAGCGCCAGGGCGAGGAGGGCGTCGATCAGGTCGGGGCGCACGGCGACAGGGAAGCAGGGTGACGGAGCGGACGTCCTACTCGGTGTTCGGGGATCGTGGCCGAGACCCTGCCCGCAGCCGGTACGGGGCCGGCGTCAGGCGCGGGCCGCCCGGCGTGAAGGGCGGTCAGACCCGTCAGCCGTCAGGCGGTCGCGAGCATCATGTCGGCCAGCACCTGCGGGTCGCGGCGCGTGCGGGCCCGCTCGCCCGAGCGCTTCTCGAGCACGAGGTCGTCGGGATCGGCCAGCCCCCGCATCATGCCCCGACGCACGAGGTCCTCGTCGACTCCGCCGGGCCGCCCGGCGAACGTCGTGTAGACCGGGGTGCCGAGGGAGACCGCCTCCCGGTTCATGGTGCCTCCGGCGGAGATCACCAGATCGGCCAGTGCGATGAGGCTCTGGGCGTCCACCGCATGGTCGGGCACCACGAGCGAGGGCAGCCCCAGGCCGCGCACGTACTCGCGCTGCCCGGCGTTGCGGGGCACGACGAGGGCCTGCACGCGCTCGTCCCGTCCGAGCCGCTCGAGGAGGCGCGGGAACAGCGTGTTCTCGAGCCGGTGGTAGAGGGCGACGTCGGCCGGCGGGCGGACCACGACGATGACCCGGTCGGGGTCGAGCCCGAGGCGGTCGAGCACGCTGCGGTCGGGCTCGAAGTCGAACAGGTAGTAGTCCTCCTTGAGCCCGGGGAACTGCGCGAGCTTGGCGGAGCCCACCCCGTAGCGGCGCAGCCGCTCCGGCGGGATCGCGTCCGGGGTCATCACCCGGCGCGCCAGGCGGCAGCCCACGTTGTGCTGCTGGAGGGCCCACTCGTAGTCGAACATGTCGACCACGGGCACGCCGAGCGACCGCGCGGCGATCGGCAGCTCGTTCGAGGCGTGCGCCGCCGCGAGGTCGAACCGACCGGCGCGGCCGAAGCGACGCATGGAGCGCAGCCGTGAGCCGAGCGCGCGCACCTTGCCCCGCCGGGTGACGCCGCCGTGGCGGCCGAACGCCGTGTGCTCGATCCCGTGCAGGGTGAGGAGTGAGAGCGCCTCGCCGTAGTCGCGCGCGGTGACCGCCACCTCGTGGCCGGCCTCCTCCAGGCGCCGGATGATCGGCCGGAACACCAGGACGTGAGCCGGCGCGGTCATGTCGATCCAGATCCTCACGAGTCCTGCGCGCAGGCGCCCGTCCGGCGCGCGGTCACGACCGCGCGGCGACGCGGCGATACAGCGGCCGGGGCAGATGCCGCATCGCGGCCATGACCCACCGCAGCACCGGCGGAGCCCACACCGTGTGCGCGCCCCGGCGCAGCCCGTCGATCACCGCGTCGGCCACCGCCTCGGGATCGGTGGCGAACGGCGCCGGCTCGAGGCCCTCGGTCATCTTCGTACGGACGAACCCCGGGCGGACCACCATCACGTCGACCCCGGTCCCCTCGAGCGAGTCCGCGAGCCCCTGGGAGAAGGCGTCGAGCGCGGCCTTCGACGAGCCGTAGACGAAGTTCCCGCGCCGCGCCCGCTCGGCCGCCACCGAGGAGAGCACGACGATCGTGCCGTGTCCCTGGCGCTCGAGCCGGCGCGCCACCCGCAGGAGCACGGACATCGCCCCGAGGTAGTTCGTCCGTCCCACCGCCACGGCGGCCGCGGGATCGCGCTCGGCCTCGTCCTGGTCCCCGAGCACGCCAAAGGCGAGGAGCACGAGGTCGAGGTCGCCGTCGCGCTCGAACATCTCGTCGACGAAGCGCTCGTGATCCTCGGTGTCGTCCGCGTCGAAGGCCACGGTCTCGACGGTCTCCGCGCCGCCGCGGCGGAGCTCCTCCGCGGCGTGCTCGATCCGCTCGGGTGCGCGCGCGGCGAGCACGAGCCGCCGGGTGCGCTCCCCCGCCAGCCGGCGGGCGATGGCCAGACCGATCTCCGACCCCCCTCCGAGGACGAGAGCGGACTGCACGGCGCCGGTGGCGTCCCTCACGCGGCGGCGGTCTCGGCGCGCGACAGGGGTCGGTGACCGGCGGCGCTCGGGGCCGTCGGCGCCGGGCCCGCGAGATCCAGACGGCGCCCGAGGTCCGAGCGCATGGTCCGGTCGGGATCGAGCTCGTCGCGTACCTCGCGCCACCGTGGAAGGCCGGGGTACATGGTCTCGAGGAGCTCGGGGCGCAGCCGCGAGTCCTTCGCCAGGTAGACCCGTCCCCCCGCGGTGGCCACCAGCTCGTCGAGGCCGTCGAGCAGGGCGCCAAGGCCGGGCAGGCCGGCCGGCACGTCGAGCGCGAGCGTCCATCCGGGCATCGGGAAGGAGATCGTCCCGCGCTGAGCGCCGAAGCGCTTGAGCACGGCGAGGAAGGACGGCGCCCCGGCGGCGCTCAGGCGCTCGAGGGCCTCGCGCAGGGCGTCCTCGGCTCCGAGCGGCACGACCAGCTGGTACTGGAGGAAGCCGCGCGGGCCGTAGAGGCGATTCCAGGAGCGGATGCCGTCGAGTGGGTGGAAGAACGAGAAGATGCGCTCGAGCCGGCCATGGGCCTCGCGGGGCGCGCGCCGGAAGTAGAGCTCGTTGAAGGCACGGACCGTGGCGGACCGAAGCACCCCGGAGGGCATCCAGGCGGGGGCGGCAAGTGGCCCGGCCGCCGGCATCACCAGCGGAGCGCCGCGTTCGCCCTGCCCGAGCTCCTCGGCGCGCGCGTGCTCTCCGCGCATGAGCACAGAGCGGCCGAGCGACCGCCCGCGCGCCAGGCAGTCGATCCACGCCACCGAGTAGCGGTAGCGCTCGTCGCCGGACTCCATCCGTCCGAGCACGTCGTCGAGGTCCTCCGCGCGCTCGGTGTCCACGGACATCCAACCGCTCTCGACCGGCGTGAGCCGGACGGTGGCGCGGACGATCACCCCGGTGAGTCCCATCCCCCCCGTGGTGGCCCAGAACCGCTCCCCGGTCGGCCCGTCGGGCGCGAGCTCCAGGCGCTCGCCGCCGGGGGTGAGCAGAGTGAGCGACACCACGTGCTCGCAGAACGACCCCTCGCGGTGGTGGTTCTTGCCGTGGATGTCGCAGGCGATGGCCCCGCCGACGGTCACGTAGCGCGTGCCGGGCGTGACCGAGACGAACCAGCCGAGCGGGAGCAGCAGGCGCATGAGCGCGTCGAGCGACACGCCGGCGTCGACCGTGGCGGTGCCGGCTTCGAGGTCCAGCGAGCGCACCGCGGCGAGGCCCGTGGTGGCCAGCACGGCGCCCCCGGCGTTCTGGGCGGCGTCGCCGTAGGAGCGTCCGAGCCCGCGGGCGATCAGCCCGCGGTCGGTGCCGCGCGCGGCACGGAGCGCGCTCTGGACCTCGTGCTCGGTGTCCGGGCGCTCGAAGGTGGCCCGAGAGGGGGCGGTGCGCCCCCAGCCGGTGAGCAGCCGCGTCGAGCGCGCGCCGTCGTGCCCGTCAGCCACCGAGGTAGACGCCGAGGCCGAACACGACGACCCACGCCACGCCGATCACCTGGAGCGCTCGGTCGCCGAGCACCACGTCCTCCGGGGCCCCCGCGCGGCCGGCGTCGACGATGAGCGCGTAGCGGAGCACGAACAGCAGGAAGGGCACGATCGACAGCTCGAAGTAGGGGACGCCCTCGCGGGCCGACTGCTCGAAGGCCCACAGGCAGTAGGCCATCAGCGTGACCGCGGAGGCCGCGGTCCAGACGTGGCGGAGGAAATCGGGCGAGTAGGCGGCCAGGGTGGCGCGCACCTCGCCCCGAGCCTCGCCGAGGTCGTGGGACTCCGAGTAGCGCTTGCCGGCCACCACGAAGAGCGAGCCGAAGGACGCGACGATGAAGAACCAGCGCGAGATGGCGACGTTCGCCGCCACGCCGCCGACGACCGCCCGCACCACGAAGAGCGACGCGATGGTGGCGATGTCCACAACGGCCACGTGCTTCAGCCACACGGTGTAGGACATGGAGAGGAGGGCGTAGACCGCGACTGCCACGAGCACCAGCCAGGCCGCGGCGTAGGCGATCAGGAGCCCCCCGACCACCGCAGCAAGCCCGGCGACCACGGCCACCGGCACCGGCACGACGCCCGCGGCGATCGGCCGCCGGCGCTTGCGTGGATGGAGCCGATCGGACTCGACGTCCGCGGCGTCGTTCAGGAGGTAGGTGCCCGAGGCCACGAGGCACAGCGCGACGAAGGCGAGCGCGACGCCGCCGACCCGCGACGGATCGAAGAGCACGCCCGCGGCCCCGGGAGCCGCGAGCACCAGCACGTTCTTGAACCACTGCTTGGGCCGCGCGGCGCGCAGGAGCCCGAGGGCGACCCGGCCAGGGCTCGACCCGCCCTCAGGCCGCTCAGACCCGCGCGCGCGGGAACGACCGTGCTGCCCTGGCGCGGCCACCGGCTCGGGCGCCACGGTGGCGGTCGAGCCCTCGACGATGGCAGGCTCCGGGCCGAGGCCCGCCCCGCGGAGACTGACTTCGGAGTCCTCGCGCATGCGCGGGAACCTTAGGGGGCGGCCTTCACGGCGCCTCAGGCTCAGGGATAGGTCTCGGGGGAGGGGCGGTAGAGAAACCCGAAGTCCGCCTCATGGAATTGCCGCGCGATCGACTCGCAGTTCCGGTAGACCCCTCGGTTGCGGGTGGGGTTGATGATCACGACGTCGCGGCCGCGGCCGCAGTCCACGAATGCGCGTCCGTTCGCGTTCGAGGTGTCTCCGCCGAGGAGGTTGATCACGTCGTTACCGGAGCCGGCCTGGATGCGGTCGCCGTCGTAGGCCCCGAGGATGAGGTCGCCGCCGGGCCCTCCGACCATGAGGTCGCCGCCGCGCCCGCCAACGATCTCGTCCGCTCCAGGGGGGCCGGCGTTGGGGGAGCGGGCGTCCCCGTAGAGCTTGTCGCTTCCAGCACGGCCCGCGAGCCGGTCACGACCGGACCCGCCCATCATCAGGTCGCGGCCCTGGCGGGAGGCTCCGTCGCCCTCGAGCTCGTCGTCCCCTCCGCCTCCGAACATCCGGTCCGAGCCTCCCTTGCCCTGGAGGAAGTCGCGCCCCGGCCCTCCGACGAGGTCGTCCCTACCCGGGCCGCCGACCTTCTCGCGCAGGGCGAAGTCGGCCGTGGGGTCGACGTCGTGGATGATCTCGCATCCCTTGCCCGCGACCGACCCGTCGGGGCGAGAGGTGGGGATACGGCGATCCTTCGTGCTTCTGATCCGGTAGACGGTGTCCTCACCCGGCCCGCAGTCGAAGCGGTCGCGGTTCGGTCCTCCGAAGAGCCGGTCGTTGCCCTCTCCCCCGACGAGGATGTCGCTCCCCGTCCCACCGAGGAGGATGTCCGGACCGTCGTCGCCGTAGAGCGTGTCGGTGCCCCGCCCGCCGGCGATCGTGTCGGCACCGTCGCCCCCGTGGAAGGTCTCACGGACCCCGAAGCGCCGCTCGACGATCCGGTCGTCGCCGGGGCCGCCGAAAATGGTGTCCGAGTCGTCGCCGCCATCGATGACGTCGTTGCCGGGTCCCCCGTCGAGGCGGTCGTTCCCGGGTCCGCCCTGCATCCGGTCGTCGAGACCCGACCCGGTGATCGTGTCGCGCCCGGTCTCGCCGAAGAAGGAGATCGGGGCCGGCGAGTCGGCGTAGCTCGCGGTGTCGTTGCCGTCGCTGCCGCAGATGGGCCCGCCACCGGTGAGCGTGAGCTCCGTGGGCACCAGCTCGATGCCGCAGGCCGAGCGATAGCCGTTCACCGTGGCGGCGCCCGCCCCGGCGGCCGCGACGAGCAGGACGAGCGATGTCATGACCGACGCAAGGGTCCGCACGGGCCCTACAACCCGGCGGAAGGGGAGTAGGTGCGGCGGAACGCCAGGTCTGGATCGCATCAGAAAAGCTTGGCCTGCGGGGGCGGTCGGTGCGCTACCGGGCGCCTGCCGCGTCCCCGTCCGTGGCCCGAGGGACCTACGTCCTCGGCGCCGTCGTCACCCCCGTCGAACCGCGACGGCGGCCGTCCGCCGCGGATCAGCCCCGCCAGCCGCCTCCGCTCCTCGGGCGCTGCGTAGGCGCCACGCCGGTACAGGCTCTCGTATCGCGCAAGGAGGTCGGGGCGCTCGGAGCGGAGCCAGTCGAAGAAGATCTCGCGCACCTCGCCTCGGAGGTGGAGCGCGATGCCCCCGATACCCACCGCGCCCGCCTCGGCGGCGCGCTCGAGGATGGCCTCGACCTGCTCCGGCGAGTCGTTGACGCCCGGCATCAGCGGTGCGACGAGCACGCCCGTCGGGATCCCCGCCCGGTTCAGCGCGGCCACCGCCTCGAACCGGGCGTTCGGGTTCGGCGTGCGCGGCTCGGTCCGTCGCCACGTGCGCTCATCGAGCGTGGGGATCGAGAGGTTTGCCGTGAGGTCGGCGCGTTCGCGCACGCGCAGCATCACGTCCAGGTCCCGCAGGAGGAGAGGAGACTTGGTGAGGATCGAGCAGGGCGTGCGCGAGTCGCCGAGCGCCTCCCAGATGTCGGGCATCAGCCTGTAGCGCCCTTCGACCCACTGGTAGGGGTCGGTGTTCGTCCCGAGCGCGACGTGCTCGCGCTTCCAGGAGGGCCGCGCCAGTTCGGTACGAAGTACCTCGGGCGCGTTGACCTTCACGACGATCTCGCGCTCGAAGTCCTCGCGGGCGTTGAGGTCGAGGTAGGTGTGGGTGGGGCGAGCGAAGCAGTTGTGGCTGACCACGCCGTTGGCGATGAAGTCGCCGGTGCCGGTGGTGATGTCGTACAGGCGGAA
>JACCZP010000269.1 GCA_013695885.1 Thermoleophilaceae bacterium
CGCGCCCTTGGCGAGACCGAGGCCGCCCACGACCTCACCGCGCTCGGCGGCGCCCTTCGCTTGCGCCCCGAGGATGATCGCCGGAATGGCAGAGAGGATCCCGAGGCCGAACACCCATCCGGGGAAGATGGAGAGGATCGCGAGCACCAGGGCCCAGATGGCCTTCGTGTTCGCGGTCGGGGCCCGAGCGGTGTAGTAGGCGGACGAGGGTGCCTGCCACGCCCCTCCCGCGGGGGGAGGCGGCGGCTGGTACGCGCCGGCCGTGCCGTCCTGGTAGGAAGGGTTCGTGGGCTCGTAGCCGCCGGGCCCGCTGCCGTAGCTCGGCGGCGCCTCCGCCGCGGTTGCGCCCTCGGGCGCCGGCGCCGGGGCCACCTCGGCCTCGGCCTCCCGGATGGCCTCGCCGGTGCCCTTGCCCTCCAGGACCTTCTTGATGGTCTCCACGAGGCGGCCGACGTCGTGGCGCCAGCGCGTGTCGGTGATCTCGAGCGCGTTTCGGCGGGCCAGTCGCCGCAGCGGCTCGGGGAGCTCGTGCGCTCGAGGCATGGTCGCGCCCTCGACCAGGACCGGCACCACCCGGATGTCGCGCTCGAGCCCGGCGGCCACCTCCAGGCGCACGAAGTCGTCGGGGTCCTCGAGCCGGCGGTTGCCGATGTCGTCGCGGCACTCGAGCCACTCGTCGCCGATGAGCGCGATGAGGACGTCGCACGAGCCCACCGCATCGTCGATGTAATCGACGAAGTCGGCCCCGGGCTCGATCGTGTCCACGTCCATGAACACGCCGTCCTCTCCGAACTCGGCGACCAGCCGGTCGGCCAGCCGCCCGGCGTGCGCCGAGGAGTCGCCCCGCCGGTAGGAGATGAAGATGCGCGAGCCGGTCACGGTCTTCGAGGCAAGATAACTCACAGCCGTCGGGCCGGGTTCGCCAGCTTCGCTACGGCGGGGGCGGGGGCGCGCCCGCGGCGCGAGCGGCCAGCTCCTCCTGCAGACGCCTGAGCTCGTGCTGGTAGGCGGCGTCCTGCTCGGCGGGGGAGCCGGCGCCCACATAGCGCCCCTGGTGGGCCTGCTCCCGAAGGAAGGCGAGCTCGGTGGCCGTCACGTGGAAGCGCTTGCGCAGCCCCTTCGCCCCCACCTTCCGCGCCCGGCGAAGCGCATGGCGGCGCACCGTAGGCGAGGACAGCGCGGCCAGCTCGCCCGCCGGCAGCAGCCCCGTCCGCACCTCGTGGCGCAGCTCCCGGCCCACTGTCTGCAGCTCACGCCGCCGGGCGTAGCCCACCGTGACCAGGATCGCGACGAAGACCGGTACGAACACGAGCAGGTAGGCGAGCAGGAAGCCGAGCCCGCCGAGGAGCCCGGTCGAGGTGTTCCACAGCGAGTGCAGGGCGATGGCCCCGAGGAGGCCGCCCACCACGGCGATCACCCGGACTTCCGGCTGGCGTGCCTGGACCGCGAGCGCTATGCCGATTCCGGTCATGGCCGTGAACACCGGGTGGGCGAAGGGCGAGAGCACTCCACGCAGGACGAACACGAGCGTCACCTGACCCTCGACCGCGGCGCGCGCGTAGTAGAGGACGTTCTCCGTGGTGGCGAAGCCGAGCCCCACCATCGCTGCGTACACGAGGCCGTCGAGCACGCCGTTCAGCTCGTTGCGCCGCCACCGGTAGATCGCGAGGAGCACGAGCGCCTTCGCGGTCTCCTCGACGATCGGGGCCGAGACGTTGCCCGCGAACAGCTCTCCGGTCTGCTCGCCGTAGGAGGAGCCGACGATGAGCCCGGCTGCCGTGTTCAGCACCAGGGCGATGACCACGGCGGCGGTGGCCCCCCACGCGAAGGCGCCGAGGAGCATCCCCACCGGCTCGGGCTCGTAGCGGTCGATCCGGAGGCCGAGCGCGAGATACAGCGGGGCCGGGAGGACGGCCGCGAACAGGCCGATCGCCAGGCCGATCGGTCCGGCCTCGCCGAGGACGAAGACGAGCACGACGAGGCCGAGCACAACCGCCCCGATCGCCCCGCCGACCTTGAGCGCGACGCTCTCCGCCCGCACCGTGCCCGTTGTCGCACGGTGGAAGGGCAGGTCGGGCGCCGCCGTCACGCCGCCTCCCCGAAGAAGTCGGCCAGGGCGTCGTGGGTCTCGCGCGGGCGCTCGAGCTGAGGCACGTGCCCGCAGTCGAGCTCGAGGTGCCGGGCCTCGGGGAGGGCCTCGGCCACGTGGCGGGCGAAGCCGATCGGCACCACGCGGTCGCTGCGGCCCCACACGAAGAGCGGGTCAGGCTCGAGATCGCGGAGACGCGGCCAGAAGCCCTCACCGCCCTCGGGCTCGTCCAGGTAGATGTTGCGAGCGGTGGCGTAGAAGGCCGCCCTGCCCCGCGGCGTGAGGTACGAGCGCAGGAACTCGTCGACGCCCGCAGCGGTCCAGCCGTCGCCGGCCCCCGGCACCGTCCGCTCGACCACGGCCTCGATCACGCGCCGGGGCGCCGGCTGGAGGGCCCCGAGCTCCGGGCGCACGAAGCCCAGCAACGGTGCCCAGGGGCGTGAGCGCCGCCAGGCCAGCGCCGGGGCGAGCAGCCCGAGGCGCCCGACGCGATCGGGACGGCGCAGCCCGACCTCGAGCGCCACCCGTCCCCCGAGCGAGTTGCCGACCAGGTGGGGTCGGTCGAGCTCGAGGGCATCCATCAGCTCGACCACCGCCGCGGCGAAGAACCGCGCGTCGTAGGGCGCTCCGAACGGCTTGTGCGAGTCGCCGAACCCCGGAAGGTCGACGGCGATGATCCGGAAGCGCTCCGCGAGCGCCGCGGTGGTGGGAAGGAACGAAGCCTTGGTGCCTCCGAGGCCGTGCAGCGCCACCACGGGCGGCCCGGCACCGGCCTCGAGGATCGACAGGCACCCGCCGGCGGTCTCGACCGTCCTGAACCGAAGACGCCCCTCCTCGGCGGTACCGCTCGTGGCGGCCAGGAAGCCCACGCCGAGATGCAGGTTGCGCCGCACCGACAGCCTCCCGCGGCGGAAGGCGTCCATCCCCGCGCCCAGGTCATCGGCGACGGCAGCCCACGTCGCCTCGTCGGCGCTCAGCACCGAGTCGACGGTGCGCCCGTCGGCAGGCTCGAGCCGCACTCCGCCCTCGTCGACGACGGCGTCCCAAGACCCGCCGCCGGCCACCGCCAACCGCACGCGGGCCCTCCGACCCCCGGGGTCGAGCACATCGGCCTCGTAGCGCTCGACGAGGGCCCGCAGCGGGGCCGGCGCCGAGGCCGGCCCCTCCGCGCGGCCTACGCCGTCGCGGCCTGCGACCCCGTCTCCTCGTATGCGCTCGAGCCGTTGGACGACGATCCGTTGGCGGACGCGCCCGGGTCGTGCGACCCGCTCCCGGCGCCGGCGGGCTCCCGGAGCTCGTCGGGCTGCTGAGCGATCATGGGTCCGTCGCCGGAGGGATCGACGATGCCCTCCTCGAGGAACTTGTAGCGACCCTCGAGCACGCCGAGGGCGGCCGCGTAGTTCTCCTCGTCGTCGTTGTTCCACAGCGCGGTGAACAGGTCGTCCACGCGGCGGCGGGCCTGGCGGCAGAAGAGGTCGGCCAGCTCCTTCGCCTCCTCGGCGCGGTCGGGCTGCTCTTGCGCGATGGTGTGCGCGTATACCACCGCCGAGGAGATGGCGAACAGCTCGGCGCCGATGTTCACGATCCGCCCGAGGCGGGCCTGCTTCTTCTCGAGCTTGGCCTGCCAGCGGCCCATCAGGAAGAAGATCGACCGGGCCACCTTGCGCGAGTTGCGCTCGGCGAAGCGCAGGTGCTTGGCCAGCTCGCCGAACTCGTGGAAGGTGCCCTTGGTCTGGCCCTTGCCGACCACGAGCTGCGGGAGCCACTTCGAGTAGAAGGCCGCGGCCTGGACCCCGGCCTTGCCCTTGCCCTTCAGGTCGACGTTCGGGTCGAGGATGTCGCCGGCCACCTCGAGGTGCTTGTCCAGCGCCTCGCGGGCGATCAGCAGGTGCATGATCTCCGACGATCCCTCGAAGATGCGGTTGATCCGCATGTCCCGCAGCACCTGCTCGGCGGGCACGGCCTTCTCGCCGCGAGCCTTGAGCGACTTGGCGGTCTCGTATCCCCGCCCGCCGCGGACCTGCACGAGCTCGTCGGCGATCTGCCATCCGAGCTCCGAGCCGAGC
>JACCZP010000280.1 GCA_013695885.1 Thermoleophilaceae bacterium
GGCTTGGGCGAGAGCCGCTTGAGCTCGACGAGCGGGGTGTGCCCGATCGCCTGCACGATGTCCCCGTACCTGCCGCCGCAGGGTCGGTTCTCGAGGCCGGGCTCGATCACTTCAGAAAGTGTAGTCCTCCGCGGGTGCTCCTGAACCTCCCGTCGGGAAAGTTCCTCCCACCCGCAGTACCGTGCTCAGCGCCCGAAGCTCACGGTCACGCGCCGGTTCTTGGCGCGCCCCCGCGGGTTGTCCTCGCCGTCCTTCGTCTCGTTGGCGGCGACGGGGTCCTCCTCCCCGTTGCCCACCGCCCTGAGGCTCGGCGCCGAGGCACGCAGGCGCTGGCGCAGGGCGCGGGCCACCGCGTCGGCGCGTCTGCTCCCTCATCGGCGCGCCGTCGTGGTGCGGGACCTCGCTACCCCCCGGCCATCGCCGGGAGGATCACCACGGTGTCGCGCTCGGTGACCGGGGTGTCCAGCCCGTCCAGCACGCGTACGTCCTCGTCGTTCAGATACACGTTGACGAAGCGGTTGAGTGCGCCGTCCTCGCCGAAGAGCTGTCCCCGGGTATCGGGATGACGCTCGGCCAGCGCGGTCAGGACCTGCCCCACGCTCGAGCCCTCGGCGGGCACCTCCTTCTCCCCGCCCGTGTAGGAGCGGAGCACCGGAGGGATCTTGACGACGCTCACGGGATCGACGCTACTAGACCTCGTGCGCGAGCTACCCAGCCGCCGCGCAGAAGGCCTCGTAGTCGGGGAAGACCCCCATCTCCTCCTCGGAGATCGACTCGGGGTCGCGCGAGCAGATCGGGCACTCGGGATCGCGCCGGACCTTGAGCTCGGTGAACGAGGCGGCCAGGGCGTCGTAGAGCAGGAGCCGTCCGACGAGCGGATCGCCGCTGCCCACGATCAGCTTGATGACCTCGGTGGCCTGGAGCAGCCCCATGGTTCCCGGCAGCACTCCGAGCACGCCGTTGGCCCCGCACGAGGGGGCCAGCTCGGCCGGCGGGGGCGACGGATACAGGCACCGGTAGCAGGGACCGTCGTAGGGCTTGAATATCGCGAGCTGTCCGTCGAAGCCGAGGATCGAGGCCGAGACCACCGGGATCTGGAGCCGGACCGTGGCGTCGTTCAGCAGGTAGCGGGTGGGGAAGTTGTCGACGCCGTCGACGATGATGTCGTAGCCCTCGATGATCTCCATGATGTTCGAGGCGTCGAGGCGGGCGTTGTACTTGACGACCTCCACCTCGGGGTTGATGGCGTGGATCGAGGTCTCGGCGGAGTCGACCTTCGGCTCGCCCACCCGGTCGGTGGTGTGGATGACCTGGCGCTGGAGGTTGGAGACGTCGACCTCGTCGTCGTCGACGATGCCCAGCGTGCCCACCCCCGCCGCGGCCAGGTAGAGCGCGGTCGGCGAGCCGAGCCCGCCGGCACCGAGCAGCAGCACCTTGGCGTCGAGCAGCTTCAGCTGCCCCTCGATGCCCACCTCGGGCAGCAGCAGGTGGCGCGAGTAGCGCGAGCGCTGCTCGGCCGTGAGCGCCCGGGGCACCTCGACGTCGTACCCGCGGTCCTTCCACAGCGTGATCCCGCCGGTGAGCGACTCGACGTTCTCGTAGCCGAGCTCCTCCTGGAGCGTGCGGGCGGCGAGGGCGGAGCGGTTGCCGCTGGCGCAGTAGAGGATGAGGTGCTCGGACCGGTCGGGCGCCGCGCCCTCGATACGGGACTCGAGGTACCCGCGCGGGACGTGGGCCGCTCCGGGGATGTGGGACTCCTCGAACTCCTGCTGCTCGCGGACGTCGATAAGGCGCGCGTGGTCGCCCGACCCGGCGCCGTTCGCGCTCGCGCCGTTCAGTCCGGTGGCGTCGCGCGCGTCCTTCGGATCCACCTCGCGGACCTTCTCCTTGACCCTGCGCATGTACTCGGCGGCACTGGGCATGTCGGCGGCGTAACTCCTTGAATTCGGGTCGACTTTTCGCTTCAGAAAGTATAGCGCCGGGGAGGGCACGCTCGGAGGACGTCGTGAGGGCGTCGATCACCTCCGGATCTCTACATTGGCACGTGTGACGAGGCGCCGAACCACCGTCCTTCTCGTGGCCGGCGCGCTGTCGGCCTCGGGCGTCGTCGTCGGGTGGGTCGGTGGGCAGCGCGCGGAGAGCACGAGCATTGCGGCTCCCTCGGCGGGCGTCATCGGCCCGGTCTCGCCGTTCCAGGGCTCGGTGGTCCCTCCAGGGGTGCGCGTGCCGGACCTGACGCTGAGCGACCAGGACGGACGGCCGATCTCCCTGCGGGGGCTGCGTGGCCGCCCGTGGGTGGTCACCTTCCTCTACACGAAGTGCGACGAGAGCTGCCCGCCGCAGGCCCATCAGATCAAGGGCGCCCTCGACGACCTCGGTCGCGACGTTCCCGTGGTGGCCATCTCGGTCGAGCCCGAGGAGGACACGCCCGAGTCCGCGCGCGAGTTCATCCAGGAGGTGCGGATGATCGGGCGAATGAGCATCCTGCTCGGCACGCGCCCCGAGCTAGCCCGCGCGTGGAAGGGCTTCGCCGTCCAGCCCCAATCCCCGAAGGTCGAGCACCAGTCGCGCATCGCGCTGATCGACGCCGAGGGCTTCCAGCGCGTGGGCTTCACGCTCGACCAGGCCAC
>JACCZP010000302.1 GCA_013695885.1 Thermoleophilaceae bacterium
GAAGCTCGCCATGTCGAGGAGGTCGCGGACCGCCCGCCTCGAGGTCGGCAGCACCGCGCCGACCCGGCGCGGGTGGGCCAGGAAGGAGCGCAGGAAGCGCCGTCTCTCGCGGGAGGCGCTCATGCCGCCCGCACTCCGGAGCGCTCCGGACCGGCACCGTTCGAAGACGCCTCCGCGGACAGCGAGCGCGCGTCGATGCGACCCCCCTGGCCCGTTCCCTCAGCCAGGAAGGCGAGCAGCTCGCGGTTGAACTCCGTCGCCCGCTCGAGCTGGGGCGCGTGGCCGGTGTCCTCGAGGAGCACCTTGCGCGCGTCCGGGATCCGGCGCTCGAACTCGTCGGCGTCCGCCACGGGAACGAGCATGTCCTTCTCGCCCCAGAGGAGCAGGGCCGGGCAGGAGATCTCCTCGAGCCGGTCACGGAAGTCGTAGAGCAGCACCGCGTCGAGGGCGTCCAGGTAGCCGGGCTTGCCGAGCGCCTTCATCACCTCGTGGACGAGGTCCGGCGCGATCAGCGTGGGGTGACGGACGACGGGCGCCAGGGCGAGATGGCGCAGCCGGGGACGCACCACGAAGTCCCGGCGCTGGGTGATCTTGAAGAACCCGGCGGCCGTCGTGGCGCGCGCGGCGGTCACGGTGGGACGGCGATAGGCGCTGGTGACCGATATTCCGGCCGCCGCGGCCAGCACGATCCGCTCGGCGCGCTCGGGGTAGGAGATCGCCATCTCCGCGACGATGAAGCCGCCCATCGAGTTGCCGACCAGCGCGACCGGGCCGAGGCCGAGCTTCTCGCACAGCTCCTCGACTATGCGGGCGTAGTTCGAGATCGATATGCGGTCGGCGGGCATCTCGGACTCGCCGAAGCCAGGCAGGTCGAGTGCGATCGTCCGGCGCTCGCGGGCGAGCGCGGGCAGGGTCTCGAGCCAGTTCTGCCAGTTCGCGCCCAGTCCGTGTACGAGCACCACCGGCGGCCCCTCGCCCGAGCCCATCTCGACGTAGGTGACCGAGCGCCCGGCCAGGCGGATGGTCCTCAGGTGCTCGGACCAGTCGGTGGCGCGCCAGTCCGGGTCCGCGGTGACGCCGTAGTCTCCGGGGGCATGACGGGCCGCCCGGGGGGTGGCGGGAGGAACCTTCGACGGGTAGACCCGTTCGAGCCCCGAGGAGATCAGCCCCTTCGCCATGGGCGCGTACCGTACAGGGATGAGTCGGATCGGCCTCGACATCGACTCGACCCTGCACCATTACTGGGACCTCCTCGAGTCCATCGCCGAGCGGCGCTTCGGTGTCTCGCTGCCCTACGAGAGCCAGCACGATTGGGGTATCACCGAGCTCCAGCCCGACCAGCTGCGAGCCTGCGTGGAGGAGACCCACTCCGAGCACAACATCCTCGGGGCCGAGCCCTATGCCGGTGCGGTCGAGGCCGTACGCGGGTGGCACGCGGCCGGCCACTTCGTCCACGTGACGAGCCACCGCGCGCCGCACACCGAGGAGGCCACCGCCCGTTGGCTGCGGTCGATCGGCCTGCCCTACGACGACCTGCGCTGCTCCTACGACAAGGTCTCACGCTGCGTCGAGCTCGGGATCGACGTGCTGGTGGACGACTCGCCGGTCAACCTGGCCGCGGCGCGCGAGCGCGGGATGCTCGGGGCGACGATCGTCCACCCGTGGAACCGCCGCCTCGTGGCCCACGATCCCGGCGTCGTGGGGGCGGGCGACTGGATCGAGCTGCGCCGGCGGGTCGAGCCGCTCCTCGCCCCCGGGGCCGAGCCGCTCCGCGCGCCGAGCGAGCACGGGCGCACATGAGCTCTCGCCGGGTGCTGATCACCGGAGTCTCCTCCTACTGGGGGGGCCGACTCGCGGAGGCGCTCGAGGAGCGTCCGGAGATCGAGGCCATCGTGGGCGTGGACTCCGAGGACCCCACGCGCGAGCTGCGCCGCACCGAGTTCGTCCGCGTGGGCACCCAGCACGCGCTCCTGCGCCGCATCGTGCTGGCCGCCGAGATCGACACGGTGGTCGACTCCCGCCTGATCGTGGACTCCGCGGCGGCGCCGCCCCCCCGGGCGCACGAGAACAACGTGATCGGGACCATGAACATCACGGCGGCCTGCTCGGGACGCGACTCGCCGGTGCGCAAGCTGGTCTTCAAGTCCTCGGGGCACTTCTACGGCTGCGAGCAGGACGATCCCGCCTTCTTCGCGGAGTCGATGGGCCGCCCGCACCCACCGCGGACGTCGATCGAGCACGACCTCGTCGAGGCCGAGGCCGCCGTGGCGGAGTTCGCCGAGCGCAACCCCGGGGTCTGCGTGACCGTGGAGCGCTTCTCGAACGTGCTCGGACCCGATGTCAGGACCTCCCACACCCGGCTCTTCGGCCTTCCGGCCGTCCCCATGGTGCTCGGGTTCGACCCCCGGTGCCAGTACGTGCACGAGGACGACGTCGTCGCGGCCCTCGCCCACGCGGTGGAGCACGACCTGCCGGGCATCTACAACGTGGCCGCCGACGGCGTGCTCGCCCTGTCCGAGGTGGTGGCCCTGCTCGGCAAGCGCCCGGTGCCCGTGCCCCCGGTGGGCACCCGCATCGCCCTCGGCGCGCTGGCTGCGCTCGGAGTGCGCGTACCGCCGGAGATGCGGCACCAGCTTCTGTTCGGGCGCGGGCTCGACAACCGGCCCTTGAAGGCCACCGGGTTCCGGTATCGCTACACGACCCGGGAGACGGTGGTCGACTTCGCCGACCGCATGCGCCTGGCGCCGATCCTCCGTGGCGCCGAGGAGCCGTTCCACTTCGAGCAGGAGGTGGAGGACTTCCTGCGCCGGAGTCCGAACGTCCGCCGCCGCGACGCTGCGGAGTCCGCCCTCTCGGAGGAGGAGGTCGCGGCCCTGCGCCGGTTGCTGGGCGAGCGGGCGGAGAACGGGGGCCCCGATGCGATCGGAGAGGCACCCTCGGATGCGGCTTCCGGGCCGTCGGTCGAGGACTCGGGCCTCGAGCGCTACGACGACCTCGAGCCGCGGGAGATCGTCGCCATGCTCGGTGCGCTCGAGACCGCCGACCTCGCCACGCTAGGCCAGCACGAGCGCTCCCACGGCGCTCGCCCGGAGGTGGTCTCGGCCATCGAGGCGGCGCTCGAGCGCCGCTCCTGAGGATCCTCCCGGGCCGAGTCGGCTCTCGTCGGCGGACCTGCACCCTCCAGGGGGCGACGCTACTAGGATGAGAGGGGATGCGGAGGGTCTATCTACCGATCGTGGCTCTCCTGGCTGTGCTCGTCACCGGTCTCGTCGGCCTTTACCTGTACGACGGCTCGCGCGCCGATACGGTGGCCGAGGGCGTGAGCGTCGCCGGTGTGGACGTGGGGGGCATGAGCGCCGAGAGGGCGCGAGTCATGATCCAGGGGCAGGTGGCCGCTCCGCTCGAGGAGCCCATCCGCATCTCGGCCCCCGGACGCGACCACGTCCTCACCGCGAAGCGGGCCCGCCTGCGGACCGACGTCGATGGCTCCGCGGCCGCCGCGCTGGCGGCCAGTCGCGAGGGCTTCTTCGTCACCCGCGCCGTCCGCGACCTCACCGGGTCCCGTGCGAACGTGGACCTGCGCGCCCGGGTCTCCTACTCGAAGCGGGCGGTGGCGAAGGTCGTGCGCGGGGTCGAGCGCGACGTCAACCGCCCGGCCCGGGACGCCACGGTCGAGCCCTCGGGCGCCGGTCTGAACCGCGTGCGCGCCCAGACCGGCCGGCGGCTGCACACCGAGGCGCTCGCCCGCCGGCTTCGCAGCGCGATCCGCCGTCCCGACGTACGCACCGTCAGGGCGCGCGCCGACGTCTTGAAGCCCAGCGTGCTGACCGGAGAGCTCGAGAAGCGCTACCCCCACTACATCAC
>JACCZP010000311.1 GCA_013695885.1 Thermoleophilaceae bacterium
GACCCCTCCGTCTCCCGGCGGTGCATGGGAGTGGTCCGCCACATGTACCGCCAGGAAGTGAGGCCTACGCCGAGCGGCCACCGCGCGGCGGTGGCGATGCGTCGTGAGAGGGGAAGCTTCCGCGGCACCGGCGATCATCTAAACGAACCGCGGAGATGAATCTCCGCGCACGAAGATCGAAGAACGGGTATCCCACGACCCATGTTGAGCAAGATGCTGGCCAGGGCCGGCGTGCGGGGCTGGTATCTGCACATGGCCTCGCTCGGCTCCATCGGGTTGTGCATCGGCCTGTGGATCCGCGCGAAGACCGTCGACCAGGACGAGCGCGGCAACGCGGAGCGCAGGGCACTGTTCGTGGGCCTGTGGCCGCCGATGTTCTGGCTGATAGGGGATTCGGTCCAGGATCGCGAGTGAGCCGCCGGAGGCTCGCCTCCGAGCCGGAGGCACCCGTCAGCTCGGCGCAGGCGCCCTCGCGGAGAGCGCGCTGCGCCTCCTGCGCCTAGGCCTCGCTGAGCTCGCGCTCCGAGGCCTCGAGGACCTGCTTGCGACCCTTGTGCCTGCGCTCGTACTCGCGGATCTCCGCGACACGCTTGTCGTCGAGGCCGGCTAGAGCCTGCCGGACCTCTTCGGCCGTGAGCTCGTCGTAGCCCGGCCACGGCTCTTCTCCGCGCAGGGAGTTGACCTTCTCGAGGACGCCCTTGCGGTTGGCGTGCTTGCGCTCGTAGGAGTCGACCTTGGCGAGGTCGACCTGTGAGAGCTCTCCGAGCCGCGCGACGATGTCGGCCGCGTTCTGCTTGTCGTAGTCGGCGATGGGGATGTCGGCCTCGTCGGCCGCCGCACCCTTGACCTGGCCCTCGGCCTGGGCGACTCCCGGCACCTTGCGGGCCTGCCGCGCCGCCTTTCGACCGCTCGCGTCCGCACGCTTGGCCGTCTCCCGCACCTTCTCGCCGCCCGCCCGGGCCGCGTCGGCGGCACCCGTGGTCGAGGCGTCGTAGCTCGGCTCGCCGCCGATCTCCGCGCGAGCCATGGCCTCGGTGAGCTTCGGAAGCTCGGCACGCAGCTTCGCGAGCATGCGCTCCTCGTCGGCGCGGATGCTCGCTGCCAGCTTCGCGGTCTGCTCGTCGCCCACGTAGCGAGCGAGGTGCTCGAGCGCGTCGTAGGTCGCGATCTCGAGTGCCTCGGTCGCGCACTCGTCCTTCGCGTTCTTCAGCAGCTTCTCCTCGCCCGCGTTGCCGCGCACCAGGTCGACGGGTCCCTTGGAGAGGGCGAGCGCCTGCCCGATGAACCCCTCGACGAGCCCCACGCCGGCGCGGACGATGTTCTTCGAGGCGCCGAGCTCCGAGAGCCGCCGCTCGAGCCTGGCCGCGTGGTCGCGGGTCTCGTTCAGGTGCTTGTCGAGGCCCGAGCGGTACGAGCCGTGCGGCGTCATCGCGATGTGCGCCTCGAGCGTCCGGGCCAGCGCGAGCTCGGTGGCGTGCGCCTCGTGGAGGTACTGCAGGAGCTTCTCGTTGGAAGCGGGGGAGTGAGAGTTTTTTGGCATGGTGTTGACGTTAGCCTCGGGTCGGGCTCGCGCGGGTGCGCCTCGTCCGGTTCGGCGCGGAGCCCGCACGCGGGGACCAACGGGATCGACGAAGCGGAGCGCCAACCCACGGAGTGTCAACCGAAGGTGCCCTGCGGGCGCGGACAGGAGGAGACGATGGCGAAGAACCACGGCTCGAGCATCAAGGACGACGAGCAGTACGAGAAGCTGCGCGAGCAGGGTGAGAGCAAGGAGAAGGCCGCCCGCATCGCCAACACGGACCGCTCCACTGCGGGGAAGAAGGGCGGGCAGTCTCCGAGCTACGAGGACTGGTCCAAGCAGGACCTCGAGGAGCGGGCGAAGGAGATCGGCATCGATGGGCGCTCGAACATGGACAAGGACGAGCTGATCGACGCGTTGCGCAACCACTGAGGCAGCGCAATCGCACTCCACCGCGAGGAGACTCATGGCGATGTCCCCAGCTGGAAGCGAAGCAAGCTTCCGTCAACTGACGGTGGACCTGCCACCGTCTTTGTGGCAGGCCCTCGAGGCCGCCGTCGAGGCGAGCGGTGAAACCGTCGAGCACCTCGTGCGGGTGGCCCTTTCCGAGCGGCTCGGCATCGGCGACCACGGGACACTCTTCCAGGTCTCGACCGCCGCCGCCCTGGTGGAGGGCTTGTACAAGGGCGTCGTGACGGTCGCGGAGCTAAGCGACCATGGCGACTTCGGCATCGGCACCCTCGCGGGGCTGGACGGCGAGATGGTCGCCCTGGACGGCCGGTTCTACCAAGCCCGCGCCGACGGAGCCGTTGTGGAGGTCGCGGACTCCGCCCGCTGCCCCTACGCCGTGGTCACTCGATTCACGCCCGTGGAGAACGAGCGCCGAGTGATCGACGAGGCGACGGATCTCGCCGGGCTCCACGCCCACCTCGACGGGCTGCGGGAGTCGGCGAACGCCTTCTACGCGATCCGCATCGATGGCCGGTTCGACAGCGTCCTCACTCGCTCGGTCAGCCCCACCGCCGAGGGGGTACCGCTGGCCGAGGCCGCCGCCAGTCAGACGGAGATGGAGTTCTCAGACGTGAAAGGCACTCTCGTCGGATTCTGGTCGCCGGGGTTCTTGGGCGGCGCCCTGGTGTCCGGCTACCACCTCCACTTCCTAAGCGACGACCGGCAATCCGCCGGCCACCTCCTCGCCTGTTCCGGCCGATCCCTGGCGGCCGTGGTGCGGCGAGAGTCCGAGTTCCGTCTGTCGCTGCCCGAGTCCGCCGCGTTCCTCCGGGCCGACCTGTCACGCGACCCCTCGGAGGCCTTGCGGGCAGCCGAGAGCAAGCCGTAGGGATGCGTCCCGTCGCTGCAGTTGGCGGATCGGCTACTCGGGTGCTTGAGTGGCAGTCGCCACCGTCGCTCGTGTAACCCCTCGAGAGGAACGCCGTGAACGTTGAGATCTGGTCCGACATCGCAT
>JACCZP010000358.1 GCA_013695885.1 Thermoleophilaceae bacterium
CGCCTCCTTGATGCGCTCTGCGACCTCGCGCCGACGCTCGCCGGAGAGGTGATCGATGCGGGCCTTCAGATCCTCGAGGCCCTGGGGGGTGAGTAGGACGTCTCTGGGCATGGAAGGTGCCTCGTTCGAAGTTGGCGACAGCCGCTCGTGACGCTTCGGGCGCGACGGCGCGGGCCCGAGGGCCGCGGGCCTCCCTCGGCCTGAGCGGCGCTAGAGGGTAGCAACGGCCAGAGCGTCCCCCGAGGGGGTGGCGAGGCCCTCCGCCGCAGCCCGTGCGGCGGCCGTCGTCGGCGCGGTCACGAGAGCCTCGCGCTGCCCCTTCGACAGCCCCAGCGTGTCCGCGTACCAGGGGTAGAACTTGCGCAGGTAGCGCCCCGCCCGCTCCACGCCGAGATGCTCCTCGGCCCGGTCGATGACCCAGTGGAGCTCCTCGACGACCTCGCCCGGAGTGGGCGTCTCGGCCCGGCGGCCGAGCAGCCGCTCGAAGCGCCACGGGTTGCCGAGCGATCCGCGCGCGAGCATCACCGCCGCCGCGCCGGTGCGCTCGAAGGCCTCGAGCGCGCGCTCCTCGTCGGCGATGCCTCCGGAGATCATCACCGGCGCATCGAGGGCCTCCACGAGCTCGGCGGCCAGCGCGTAGTCGGGACGGCCCTTGTGCTGCTGGGAGGCGTGGCGGGGATGGAACGAGATCCCGGCCACGCCGGCCTCCTCCACCAGCCGGCGGGCGAGATGGGCGCCTGTGCGCTCGCCGGGACGCTGTCCCGAGCGCAGCTTCACGGTCACCGGCAGGCCGCTGCCCTCGCGGGCGCCGCGGGCGATGGCCACCGCGAGGTCGGGATCGTCGAGCAGCGATGCACCCGCCCCCGTCTTGCACACCTTGCGAACCGGGCAGCCCATGTTCAGGTCGATCAGGTCGGCCCCCGCCTCGGCGACCGTGGCGGCCGCCGCCCGCATGACGTCGGGGTCGTGGCCGAAGAGCTGGATCGAGACCGGGTGCTCGTCGGGGTGGATGCGCAGGAACTCCCGGTGCGTGCGCGCGTCACCGTGCTTGACCCCGAACGAGGAGACCATCTCCGACACCGCGAGCCCGGCGCCGTAGCGGCGGGCCTGGAGCCGCACGAACCAGTTCCCGATCCCCGCGAGGGGGGCGAGCACGAGGCGGTTCGGCAGGGGGTGGCCGCCGAGGGTCCAGGGGGAGTCGAGGGTGCGCACGTCAGGACACCGTAGGGCGCCGTGCTCGCCAGCCCCACGCCAGGAGCGCACGCCGCGGACGCCGTCCGCCCCTCACTGCCGCGAGCGCTCCCACAACAGGCGCAGGCCGGTGAGCGTCAGTAGATCGTCCACCGCGTCGATCTCCTGGCAGAAGGGGACGATCGAGGCGGCGAGCCCGCCCGTCGCCACCGCGCTCGCCTCGACGCCGAGCTCCTGGCGTAGGCGGCAGAGGATCCCGTCCACCTGGCCGGCGAAGCCGTAGACGACCCCCGACTGGATCGCGGACTGGGTGCTGCGCCCGATCAGCTCCTGGGGCGCCTCGAGGTCCACCTTCGGGAGCTTGGCCGCCCGCGTGGCGAGCGCCTCCATCGAGATCTCGATACCGGGGGTGATGATGCCGCCGAGATACTCGCCGTCGGTCGAGACCGCGTCGTAGGTGATCGCCGTGCCGAAGTCGACGACCACGCACGCGGTGCGGTAGCGCTCGTAGGCAGCCACGGCGTTGACGAGGCGGTCGGCGCCGAGCTCCTGGGGGATCTCCATCCGGATGGGCATGCCGCTTCGCAGCCCCGGGCCGACGACCACCAGCGCACCGTCGAGGTAGCGGTCGGACAGCGCCCGGTACTCCTGAGCGAGCCGGGGCACGACCGAGGAGACGATCGCCGCGTCCACCTCGCGCAGGCCGAGGTCGCGGAGACCGAGCAGGCTCGAGCAGAGCGCGGCGAGCTCGTCGGCGGTCGACTCGCGCCAGGTGGCGAAGCGCCAGCTCTCGACGAGGCTCTCCCCGCGGAACATGCCGATGTGCGTCTGGGTGTTGCCGACGTCGATGGCGAGGAGCACGCCGGGGATTATCACGGGCCGGTGCCGGTCGGCCCGGCGCCTACCATGCGCGCGCCCGTGTCCGTCCCCTCCGCGCGTGTGCTCGAAACCGGCCGTCGCGCCGTCCGTGCGGCGCGCTCGCTGGCCCGCCTGCGCGCGCTGCCGCCCCGGGTCGCGGCCTTCTACGCCCGGGCCGAGCGCCGCGCGCGCGCCGCCGGCGACCGCTTCTCGCTCGACTCCGCGGCGCGCCCGGAGGAGCTCGGCCAGCTGCTGCGACTCGCCCGCGGGCGGCTGCGGGTGGCCGAGCTCGGCACCGGCACGGCGTGGACCACCGTCGCCCTCGCCCTCGCCGAGCCGCGCCGTACCGTGGCGTCATTCGACCCGGTCGCGCGCCCGGAGCGCGAGCTGTACCTCGCGCTGGCCTCGCCCGACGCGCTGTGGCGCATCCGCCTGGAGGGTGTCGAGGGCGCGGCCGGGGCCGAGCGGTCGGGGGACGTCGATCTGCTGTTCGTCGACTCCTCGCACGAGCGCGAGCCGACGCTGGCCGAGATCGCCGCCTGGCGCCCCCACCTGGCGCCCGGCGCCGTCGTGGCCTTCCACGACTGGCGCCATCCCGATTACCCGGGGGTCACCGAGGCCGTCGAGGAGCTCGGTTTGGAGGGCGAGGAGCTGGGCGGGCTGTTCGTCTGGACGGCGCCGTAGGCTCAGCCAGCCGCTAGAGCGGCTCGGCGCGCGCGACCCGCTGGTCGAGGAGGGCGTCGCGGGCGTCGGTCAGGCGCGTGCCGTCGGGGAGCGTCAGCTCGGGCTCGAGCTCGAGCAGGGGCTCGAGCACGAAGCGCCGGGAGGTGATGTCGGGGTGGGGCAGCTCGATCCTGTCCGAGCGGTACTCCGCTGCGCCGTAGGTGAGGAGGTCGACGTCGATCGGACGCGGGCCCTGAGGGGTCGGACGCGCCTCGCGACCGAGCTCGGCCTCGACGTCCTTGGCGGCCTCGAGCAGCTCCTCCGGATCGAGCGACGTCTCCACCTCGAGGCAGGCGTTCAGGAAGTCGGGCTGGTCGAGGATCGGGCCCTGCGGCGCAGTCTCGTACGCCGCGGAGGCCCGCAGGACTCGGACACCCGGACGCTGGTCGAGCGCGTCGCGGGCGGCCCGGAGCGTGGCGAGACGCTCGCCCACGTTCGAACCGAGGCCGAGGAACGCCCTCAGGCGCGCTCCCGGTGGACCTCGACGGCGACCTCGTCCACCGACACCGGCATCGGCGGCTCGGGCTTGGCGGCGCGCACGGTGACCGCCTCGGCGCCGTAGTGCTCGATCATGCGGTCGGCGACGACCGAGCACAGCCGCTCCAGCGTCCGGTAGGAGCGCTCCTGCGCGACGAGCAGGACCTGCTGGGCGGCGTCGGCGTAGTCGACGGTGTCCTCGACGCGGTCGGTGACCGTCGCGTCGCTCGCCCCCACCGCGAAGGAGACGTCGAACACGAGCCGCTGGCCCACCTGGCGCTCTGCCTCCTCGACCCCGTGGTGGGTGAACACCGACAGCCCGCTGATCTCGACCGTGACGACGGGCTCGAGGTCCTCGGCGTCCTCGTCGGGGTCGAGCTCCTCGTCGCCGAAGAGGTCGTCCTCGGGATCGTCGGGGTGGCGGGCCACGCCGGCGATTCAATCAGGCCGTATAAAGGCAGGGATGCGCAGGACACGGATGTCCGACCTGTCCAACGACCTGTTCGCTCAGGCGTTCGCCAGCGCGCCGATCGGGATGGTGCTCGTCTCCATCGACTCGTCGAGCGCCGGCCGGTTCGTGGAGGTGAACCGGGCGTTCTGCCGCATGGTGGGCCGGTCGGAGGAGGAGCTCCTGGGGATGGGC
>JACCZP010000153.1 GCA_013695885.1 Thermoleophilaceae bacterium
GCACGGCGCTCAACCCGCGGTGGGGCCCTTGCGCACGCCCGCCAGCTCGAGGCGGGCTTCGGCGACGTGGCGCTGGGCGGCGGTGAGCTCCCGCCGGGTGGCGGACAGCTCCTCGTCGGCTGCCTCGATGCGCGCGTAGGCGGAGCCGAGCTCCTGGCGCAGCACGTCGAGCTCGCCGTCGAGGACCGTGCCGCCCGGGCGCGCCGGGGGAGGGGATGGCGAAGGGCTCGCCGCCGCACCGCCCGGCGGCGCCGTCCCGGCCGCCTGGTCGCGGGGGGCCGCCTTCCCCTTCCGCGCAGCTCGATCCGCCTCGCGGGCAGCCTGGGCCGTCCGCTCGAGGAGCGCGGCGATGTCGTCGCTCGAGGCCACCGCGGGTCGGATGTCGAGGCCCGCGCTCTCGGCGATCTCGTCGGTGGCCAGCCAGTCCCCCGGATCGGCCATGGCGACGACGACGGCCTGCTCCTCCTCGTCGCCCTCGAAGGCGATCGGCACCGCCTGGTGGCGAGCGGCCAGCGACCGGGGTACCAGCGAGGTGGCTTGGGGATCGACCTCGAACTCGGTGAGGTCCACGTGGTCGATGCCGTAGCGCTCGGCCAGCGCGCGCGCCAGCTGGTCCTCGGTCAACTGGCTGTCCTCCATGAGGTGCTCGCCGAGCCTCTTGCCCGGCGTGCGCGCGGCCTCCAGCGCTCGGTCGACCGCCTGCCGGTCGGCGTAGCCGAGCTCGATGACGACGTCCCCCAGGAGGCGCTCGCCGCCCGAGCCCGACGGCGGAGTCACGCCGCGGCGCGGCCGGGCCTCGTCGCCGATCGCCTGCAGGTGCGGCTGAGGTCTCATGGGCACCTCAGGTCACCCGCGAGAGCTCGGCGAGGGAGGTGACGCCCCCGCGGACCTTGTCCATGCCGTCGTCGCGCAGCGACCTCATCCCCTCTTGCAGGGCCACCGCGCGGATCTCGGTGGCCGCGGCGCGCGCGATGGTCAACCGCCGGATCTCCTCGGAGAGAGGCATGACCTCGAAGAGACCGATCCGGCCCCGGTAGCCGGTGAAGTTGCACCGCGAGCAGCCTGCCGCGTCGTAGGCCTCCAGGTCGACCGCCGCCCGGAAGCCCGCCGCGACCATCGCCTCCTTGCTCACCACGGTCAGGCGCTTGCAGCGTGCGCACAGGCCGCGGGCCAGGCGCTGGGCGACAACGCAGTTCAGCGCCGACGCAGTGAGAAAGGGCTCGACCCCCATCTCGGTGAGACGGGTGAGGGCCGAGGGAGCGTCGTTGGTGTGCAGCGTCGAGAGGACGAGATGGCCGGTCAGCGCCGACTCGACCGAGATCCGAGCGGTCTCCTGGTCGCGGATCTCACCGATCATGATGATGTCGGGGTCGGCGCGGAGCATCGAGCGCAGCCCCCTGGCGAAGCCCAGCCCGTGCTTGGGGTTGACCTGTATCTGATTGATGCCGGGGAGCTGGTACTCGACCGGATCCTCGATGGTGATGATCTTCTTCTCGACGGTGTTGATCGCGCTGAGCGCGGCGTAGAGCGTGGTGGACTTGCCTGAGCCGGTCGGACCGGTCACGAGCACCGCGCCGAAAGCCTGCCGGGTCGCCTCCTCGAAGCGCCCTCGCGGGTCCTCCCGCATCCCGAGCGTGTCGAGGCTCAACGCCACCGCGTTCTTCTCGAGGACGCGCATGACCGCGCCCTCCCCGAACGCGCCGGGCATGGTGACCACGCGAACGTCGACCGAGCGCCCGTCCACGGTGAGCCCCACGCGGCCGTCCTGGGGAAGCCGCCGCTCGGCGATGTCGAGGTCGGCCATGATCTTCACCCGCGAGACCACGCCGGCGACCATGCGCCGCGGGATCGTGGTGATCTCGCGCAGGATGCCGTCCACACGGAAGCGAACGCGCATGTCCCGGCCGGCGGGCTCGAAGTGGATATCGGAGGAGCCGTACTCCACGGCCTGAGCGATCACCGAGTTGACGAGCTTGATGACCGGCGCGTCCTCCGCCGACTCGCGCACCTCCTCGACGTACTGGTCCTCCGCGTCCTCCTCCACCGCGGCCGCGACCGCATCGTCGAGGCGGCTCATGCGGGCCACCAGACCGGCGATGTCCTCGGGGGAGGCCACCACGCGGCGGAGCTCGTGGCCGGTCATGAGCTTCAGGTCATCGAGCGCAAGGATGTTGGAGGGCTGGGACATGGCGACCAGCAGGGCGCTGCCGTCGAAGGCCACGGGCACCGCCTCGTAGCGGCGAGCCGCGGCGGCCGAGATCAAGTTCATCGCCGTGACGTCGGGGTGGAAGACGGTCAGGTC
>JACCZP010000366.1 GCA_013695885.1 Thermoleophilaceae bacterium
ACCTTCTCGACGATGGCCCAGAAGATGTGGCCCCCGTCGAGGGGCAGGAAGGGGAACAGGTTCACCAGCGCGAGCGAGAGCGATATGAGCGCGAGGATGCTCACCACCAGGTCGAGGTCGGTGATGATGACCTGCCGGGTGGTCTCGTAGCCGCCGACGACCCCTGAGATCTGCGCGCGCTCGACGGGGTCGGCCAGCTTGAGCGGGATCGTCGCGGTCTCGCGGGTGATGCGCCACGACAGCTCGAGGGTCCGGTCCACGGCCTGCCCGAAGGGAAGGGCCTCGCGCTCGCCCGGCGCGAAGCGCAGGCCGACCCGCGGTCGCGGCCCGAGCTCGTCGCGGAGCTTGGCGTCGAACACCGGACGCACGCTGAGCGTCTGCTCCCGCCCTCCGCGCTCGACCACGATCGTGGCCGGCTCGGCGGCGCGGCACCCGTCGCGCTGAGACCCCGCGCAGCGGTGGCGTCCGAGCGCGACGAGGAACTGCTCCGGCCCGCCGCGCACGCCGTCCACCGAGACGATCTGGTCCCCCGGTCGGAGCACGCCGGCCGCCGGTGAGCCCGGCTCGACGGCGCCGACGCGGTCGGAGGTCTGACCCACCCCGATCACCGCGAAGAAGAACAGAAGCAGGACGAGGGCCAGCACCACGTTCACCGCGGGTCCGGCGGCGATCACCACGACCCGCTTCCACACCGGCTGGGCGTGGTAGGCCCGGTCGCGGACCTCGTCGGGGAGGTCCTCGTCGGGGTTCATGCCCGAGATCTTCACGTAGCCTCCCGCCGGCAGCCAGCCGATGCCGTACTCGGTCTCCCCGCGGCGAAAGCGAAGCGGCGTGCGGCCGAAGAACAGGTAGAAGCGCTCGACGCGCATGCCCACCGCCTTGGCCGCGGCGAAGTGCCCGCCCTCGTGGAGGACGATGAGCACGACGAAGCCGAGGAAGGCGCCGATCGCGGCTGCGTAGCTCACGGTGTGGGCACTCCGCCCGCCAGCTCGCGGGCGCGCTCCCGAGCGGCGCCGTCGGCGCGCCAGAGGTCGGAGAAGTGACCAACCGGCTCGGGCGGAACGTCCTCGAGGGTGCCGTCCACCACCCGGGCGATGCCCCCGAAGGAGACCTGGCCGGCGAGGAAGGCGCCGACCGCCACCTCGTTGGCCGCGTTCAGCACGCACGGCGCCGTGCCTCCGACCTGGGCCGCGTCGCGTGCGAGGCGCAGGCACGGGAAGGCCTCCTCGTCGGGCGCCTCGAAGGTGAGCGAGCCGGCGGCGGCCAGGTCGAGCCTCTCGACGGGAACGTCGGCGCGGTCGGGGTGGTGCAGCGCGTAGGAGATCGGCACGCGCATGTCCGGGTATCCGAGGTGGGCCAGCGAGGCGCCGTCGTTCAGCTGGACCATCGCGTGGACGATCGACTGCGGGTGCACGACCACGTCGATGGCCTCGTAGGGGACGCCGAACAGGTGGTGGGCCTCGATGACCTCGAGTCCCTTGTTCATCAGCGTCGCCGAGTCCACGGTGATCTTCCCGCCCATCTCCCAGGTCGGGTGCCGCAGGGCCTCCGCCGGCCCCGCGGCCGCCACCTCGGCGGCGCTCATCCCCCGGAACGGCCCTCCCGAGGCCGTCAGGACGAGGCGCTCGACCGTGCCCGGCCGCCGGCCCTCGAGCAGCTGGTGCAGGGCGGCGTGCTCGGAGTCCACGGGCAGGATGCGCGCGCCGGTGGCCTCGGCCAGCGCGGTGACCAGCTCACCGCCGACGACCAGGCTCTCCTTGTTGGCGAGGGCCAGGTCGATGCCCTCCCCGAGGGCGGCGACGGTGGGAACGAGGCCGGCCGAGCCGACCATGGCGTTCAGCACCAGGTCGCAGCCGGAGTCGACCACGAGGGCCACGAGGCCCTCGGGGCCGGCCAGGACCTGGCCGTCGGTCCACGCCTCGGCGGCGCGCGCCGCCGCCGTCTCGTCGGAGAGGGCGATGCGCGGCACGTGATGATGGGCGGCCTGAGCGACGAGCGCGTCGAAGGACCGGGCCGCCCCGAGCCCCACCACCTCGAGGTCGGCGCTGCCCTCCACGACCTCGAGGGCCTGGATGCCGATCGACCCGGTCGAGCCGAGGATGACCACGCGCCGCATGCTGGCCGAGTCTAGGCAGGGCAGCCGCGGGCTAGTCCGGCACCTCCTCCCCGGGCTCGAGCGCCCGGAAGTCCTTCTTGCGTGCCCCGCAGACCGGGCAGAACCAGTCCTTCGGGATGTCGTCGAACGGGGTGCCCGGGGGTATGCCGCCGTCCTCGTCGCCCTCCTCGGGGTCGTAGACGTACCCGCAGGTCTCGCAGATCCACTTCTGCGTGTCGGGGCTCGACTGGGTGTCCTCCGCGGTGTCGGTCACGCCTCTGAGGCCGCGGGCATCTCGAGCGGCACGCCGATGGCCTTCAGCCGCCGGGAGAGGGAGTTGAAGGCGAACCCGTTGACCTCGTCGGAGGTGTAGCCGAGGATCTCGTAGTCCGTCGGGTCGGCGCCCGGAGGGACGAGCACCCCGGCGGCCACGGGCACGAGCTCGCCCAGCTTCTCCTGGAGGCGCCGGCCGAGGTTCTCGTCCGCGCCGGCGTTCTGCTGGAGCCACCAGGTGCCGTAGGCCACATGGCGGTGCTCGTCGCGGGCCACGTTGTCGAAGCCCTCGACGAAGCCCGGAAGCAGGCCGTTCTCCTCGAGGTAGTCGGTGATGAAGTGCTGCCCGGTGAGCGCGAGCGTCCCCTCGATGACCATGTGGTAGGTCGTGACGAAGTCGACCTTCGCCTCGCGATCACCGGGGTCGGCGATCAGCCGCCTGCCGGCCTCGACCAACGCCTCGTCGAAGAGCGTCGTGAACGCCTCGTTCAGCTCCTCGCGCACGCGCTGGAGGCGCCCGTCGAACTCCTCCTGCTCGAGGCCCACCACCTCGCGGTAGACGCGGTCGAAGAACTGCATGTGCCGCGCCTCGTCCACCTGCTGGGTGGCGAGGAAGGACTCCTCGTGCTCGTCCTCGTAGGCCATGACGAGGCCCGAGAACTGGGTGGTCACCCGCTCCTCGCCGATGAAGAACGAGGAGAGCAGCCAGACGAGCGTGTCCTTCTGCTCGTCGGAGAAGCGTGCCCAGTCCTCGCGGTCCTTCGTGAAGTCGATCTCCTGGGACTGCCAGTGCTGGCGCTCCCACAGCTCGTAGAGCTGCTGGGGCGTCATCAGCTTGAGCTGGCCCGCCTGCCCCTCGTCCTCCATCGTGCCGGGATCGCCCTGCTGGGCGAGCTCCTCGAGCGTGGTCATGCGTCCCTCCTCGGTCGCCTTGCTACTCGGACCTTCCCCTGCAGCGTACCCTAGATCCTGACACGGTGTCAAACGCACTTTCAATACGCGGGTGGAGCACGTCTACGATGACGCGCGTGGCTGCGGTGCCCCCACCCAACTCCGCGGCCCGCCGACGCCACGACGAGGTCCGCGACGGCGTTCGCCGGGCGACCCTCGAGCTGGTCGAGGACGCCTCGTTCAAGGATCTGACCGTGGACGAGATCGCCCGCGCGGCGGGCATCTCGCGCAGCGCCTTCTACTTCTACTTCCGCGACAAGCACGACCTGCTC
>JACCZP010000370.1 GCA_013695885.1 Thermoleophilaceae bacterium
GTGGCCGAGACCGAGAAGTACGCGCACGTGACCTACTTCTTCAACGGCGGAGAGGAGGGCGAGCACCGCGGTGAGGAGTTCCGTGTGGTGGACTCTCCGCGCGACGTCGCCACCTACGACCAGCGTCCGGAGATGAGCGCACGCGCCGCCGCCGACGCCTTCGTGGACGGGTGGTCGTCGGCCGGCCACCGCTTCGGCGTCGTCAACTTCGCCAACCCGGACATGGTCGGGCACACCGGCGTGATCGAGGCGGCGGTCACCGCGATCGAGGCCGTGGACGAGTGCCTCGGCCGGGTGGTGGCCGCCGTCCACGCCTCCGGCGGGGCGTGCGTCGTGACCGCCGACCACGGCAACGCCGACCACATGCTGGCCGACGACGGCAGCCCCGACACCGCGCACTCGCTCAATCCGGTCCCGGTCGTGGTCACCGCCGAGGTGCCCGGCGGCCTCCGCGGCGGGGGCGTCCTCGCCGACGTCGCCCCAACGGTGCTCGCACTGCTGCGGGAGGAGCAGCCGGCCGAGATGACGGGGACGTCGCTGCTCGCGGCCTGAGGTCCGCGCGGAACCGTCGGGCCGGGCTCCGACCGGACGATCCGCGCGCCCCCTCTAGCCTGGCGCCGAGGTGAGCGCCCCTCCCGGGTTCCGGATCGACGCCCGCGCGGGTCGCGCCCGCGCGGGCGTCCTTCGTACCGCCCACGGCGACGTGCGCACTCCCGCGTTCGTTCCGCTCGCCACCGCGGGCGCGGTCAAGTCGCTCCAGGCCTCCGAGGTGGAGGCACTCGGCTTCGACATGGTGCTCGGCAACACCTTCCACCTCTTCCTGCGCCCCGGCCATGAGAGCGTGGCCCGCATGGGCGGCCTCCACGAGTTCATGGGGTGGCGACGCCCGATCATCACGGACTCCGGCGGCTTCCAGGTGTTCTCGATGGGCCACGGCACGGTGGCCGAGGAGCTGAAGGGCAACCGGTCCGGCCCGCGCAGCGACGGTCGGGTGCTGGCCATCGAGGAGGAGGGCGTGCGCTTCCGCTCCTACCTGGATGGCGAGGAGCGCTTCATGGGCCCCGAGACCTCGCTCGAGGTGCAGGCCGCGCTCGGGTCCGACCTCGCCCTGGCCTTCGATGAGTGCACCCCTTTTCACGTCAGCCGCGA
This sequence comes from Thermoleophilaceae bacterium, assembly GCA_013695885.1. Lineage (GTDB taxonomy): Bacteria > Actinomycetota > Thermoleophilia > Solirubrobacterales > Thermoleophilaceae > JACCZP01. Next base: position 1,150 of record JACCZP010000370.1, read on the forward strand.
CTACACGGCCTCCTCGACCGAGCGCACGCACCGCTGGCTCGACCGCTGCGTGGACTGGCACTCAGGCAACGCGCCGGAGGGCCAGCTCCTGTACGGGATCGTCCAGGGCGGCGTCCACGACGACCTTCGCGAGCGCTCGGCGCAGCGGGTGGCCGAGGCCGGCGTAGGCGGGGTGGCCATCGGCGGCTCGCTGGGACGGGAGAAGGCGCAGATGCGTGCCGTGCTCGACGTGACCACACGGTCGCTGCCCGAGGAGCTCCCCCGCCACGGCCTGGGGATCGGCGATCCCGACGACCTACTGGCCGGCGTCGAGCTCGGCATCGACACCTTCGACTGCGCCACCCCGACCCGGCTGGCCCGCCACGGCACCGCGCTCGTCCCCGATCCGGCCCGACGCTGGCGTCTCGACGTCACCCGCGCGTCCGAGAATGAGCGCCGCGATCCGCTCGTTCCCGGCTGCCCCTGCCCCGCGTGCGAGCGCCACACCCGCGGGTACCTGCACTACCTGGCGCGAGCGAAGGAGCTCACCGCCGTGCGGCTGCTGGTCATGCACAACCTCACGTTCATGCGGAAGCTGATGGAGGGCCTGAGGGAGGCTGTGACCGGCAACCGGCTCGACCGCTACGGCGAGGCCCTCGCCCGCGGCGTCGCGCCCTACTGAGCCGGCTGCTCCACGTTCTCCTCGATCAGCTCGCGGACGCCCTGGATCTGCTGGTCGATCTCGGTCTCCTCGACCGCGGTGACGGGCGGCCCCGGGTCCGACCCGGACAGGGTCGTCGCGAGCGCTACGCCCACGCCGATCAGCAGCACGACGAGCGCCAGGGCGATGAGTCGAAGCCGCTTCCTTCGACGCGCCGCGGGCGTCGATGTGCGCGCCGGGGCGCTCGGCTCGGCGGCGCGCCGAGCCGGGGGCGCCGGCGCTGTCGTGCCGGTCGTGGGCCGGCGGGTGAGCGCCTGGGTGGCGCCGGTCGTGCTGAGCGCCTGGGTGGCGTCTACGTCGGAGTGGTCGCCGAGGCCCTGGGTGGTGTCCTCCAGACGAATCGTCGCGTCGGTGGCCTCGTTGTAGAGGCCGGCGTCGAAGGCCTCGGCCATGTCGAGGGCGGAGGCGTAGCGCGCGTCCTGGTCGCGCGAGAGGCACACGAGGATCGCCCGGTCGAGCGCCTCGGGCACGTCGGAGCGCAGGGCGGACACCGGGTCGATCGCGTCGTTCTGCTGCTTGAGCGCCAGCTCGGTCAGCGAGGTGTACTCGTGCGGTAGGCGGCCGGTGAGGAACTGGTAGGCGCACACTCCGAGCGAGTAGACGTCCGAGGGCGGGCCCGCCTCCTCGCCCCGCGCCTGCTCGGGAGAGAGGTAGGCGGCGGTGCCGAGCACCGAGCCGACCTGGGTGATCCGGCTCTGCTCGGCCGCCTTGGCGATGCCGAAGTCCGCGAGCTTCGTGGCCCCGGTCTCGTTCGATACCAGGAGGTTCCCGGGCTTGACGTCGCGGTGCACCACGCCGGACCGATGGGCGTAGTCGAGCCCGTGACAGGCGTCGCGGACGGCGTAGACCGCGCTGTCGACGTCGAGCGTCCCGTGGTCGCGCAGGAGGTCGGCGCACGATGGACCGTCCACGAGCTCCATGACGATGTAGTGGCGCCCCGACTGGGAGTCGTGCCCGGAGTCGAAGACCTGGACCACGTTGGGGTGCTGGAGCTTCGCGGCCGCGAGGGCCTCGCGGCGGAAGCGGGCCACGAAGGCCTCGTCCTCGGCCAGGTGCTCCGCGAGGAGCTTGATGGCCACGGGCCGCTCGAGCACGGTGTCGGTCGCGTGGAAGACCGTGGACATGCCGCCGGCCCCGAGCCGGGAGTCGATGCGGTAGCGCCCGGCGACCTCCGTGGGGGTGGTCACCGCTCCGCTCCGGGGATGACGATCTCGCCCGCTTCGTCCGGCGGCGGGACGCCGCCCGTGTTGCCCCCGGCACCGTCCCCGTCCCCGGCACCGCCGTTGCCGTTCCCGTTGCCGTTGCCTCCGCCGTTCCCGTTCCCATTGCCCTTGTCCTTTCCGTCGTCCGGATCGGGCTCGGGATCGGGCTCAGGCTCCTCCTGGGTCTCGGTCGGCTGCTCCTCGGTGGTGGTCGGCGCCGGCTCCGTCGTGGTGGGCTCGGGCGTCGTCTCCGTGGGAGTCGGCTCCGGCTCCGGCTCGGGCTGCTCGCGGCACCTCTCATCGATCAGCGTGCCTAGGTTGTCCACCGACTCCGACAGCGCGTCGCGCACGTTCTGGTTCACGTCCGCCGGCAGGTTGGCCACGTTGCGCTCGATGCGGACGAGGTTTCCCTGCCGCGCGTCGATGCAGGCGCGGCTCTGCACTCGCCGCTCGGCCTCGTCGAGCTGCGCGATCAGGTACTGCGCGTCGCGACTCGGGATGCCGCGCGGCTCCTCGTCCTGCCCGCAGGCCGGGAGGGCCACGGCGAAGGCGACGACGACCGGGACGGCGAGCTTCCCGAAGGCCGACCGCCTCTTATCTCCCGCGTGCAGCGTCATTTACGTTCACTGTCCAAGGTAGAGCCTCTTGGCCAGCGCCTGAGGCAGTTCGGTCGCCTCGATGGCACGCGCGGCCTCGTCGACGGGGTATTCCACGCGATGCCAGGAAGCCCTCGCCCGTCCGAGGTCGAGCAGCATCCACGCGGCGCGGGGGTCGCCGTCGCGCGGCTGGCCGACTCCGCCCGGGTTGAGGAGCCACCTGCCGGTCGAGAGGTCGACCTCGGTCCCGCCCGGCGCGAGGCTGCCACGCGCGGTCCCGCCGTCGGGGCGCGAGAAGTGCAGGGCCACGTGCGAGTGCCCGATCGCCCCGATCCGGGCGTCCATCGCGTCCATGCACCCGCTGGCCTGCATGGTGGAGAGCACGTACTCCCACACCGGGTCGCGCGGGGAGGCGTGGAAGAGGCCGACCGGAGGGTCCGGCTCGTGCGTGGCAAGCCCGGACAGGTAGCCGCGAGCCTCGGCTCCGAGCCGCTCGGCCGTCCACGTTGCGGCGATCGCGGCGTTGGGAGAGAAGGTGGTGACGTCGAGGCGCCCGAGGGCCACGAGGTCGTGATTGCCCAGCAGACAGCGATCACAGCGCCGGCGGGCCAGGGCCACGCACTCGTCGGGCTGAGCCCCGTACCCGACCAGGTCGCCGAGGCACCACACCGCGTCGGCGCCCACGCGCTCGACGTCCTCGAGGACGGCCCCGAACGCCGGCAGGTTCCCGTGGACGTCTGAGATGATCGCGACGCGCGTGGGCGCCGCGCCGCTGGAGGGCCGATCCGGTCCACTTAGAGTCTCCGCGTCATGGGGGGCCATCGCTTCAAGGTGTCCGCGGCGCTCGCCGTGGCGGTGATGGCCGCCGGAGCGGCCACGCTCCTCCTTCGGCCCCGCGGCGCAGGCCTCGAGCCCGCCGCCGTGGAGGCCACAGCCTACTTCAGCGCCGGGGAGCTTGCGCGGGCAGAGGCCTTTCGCGGCCCTCAGCGGGTCCTCGGCATCGCCGGCATCCTCCTCTCCGGAGGGGCGCTCGCGCTGGTCGCGCTGCGTCCACCGGCTGGGCTGCGTGCGGTCCTCGGCCGCGCGGGCGCGCGACCGGTGCTCGGCGCCGCGGCGGTGGGGGCGGCCGGCTCGGTCGCCCTCGAGGTCCTGGGCCTACCACTGGGCGTGATCGCCCACTCGCGATCGGTCGAGTTCGGGCTGTCCACCCAGGCCTACGGCGGGTGGCTCGCCGACGCCGCCAAGGCCGCAGGCGTCGGCGCGGTCATGACCGCCGGTCTGGCGGCGGGAGGGGTGGCGCTCGTCCGGCGCTTCCCCCGGCGCTGGTGGCTCCCGGCGTCGGCGTCGGTGGTGGCGGTGGGTGTCGTCCTCCTTCTGCTGTCCCCGGTGATCGTCGAGCCGCTGTTCAACCGCTTCGAGCCGCTGCCGCCCGGCGAGCTTCGCGACCAGGTGCTCGACCTCGCACGGCGCTCGGGCGTCGACGTGGGGGAGGTCTACCGCGTCGACGCCAGCCGCCGGACGACAGGCGCCAACGCATACGTGGGAGGCCTCGGACCCACGAAGCGGGTGGTGCTCTACGACAACCTCATCGACGGCTTCCCGCGCGACCAGCTCCTCTCGGTGGTGGCCCACGAGCTCGGCCACCAGCGGGGCCGCGACCTCTACCGCGGCCTTCTGTGGCTCGCGCTGGTGGCGCCTGCCGGTGCGCTGCTCGCGCAGCGCCTCGCCGAGGCGATCGCCGGCGGCCGACCGGATCGCGGCACCCCGAGCTCGACACGCCGTGCCGGACGCTCGACCCTCGGCGCCCCGGCCGGTCTGCCCGCCCTCGCCCTCGCCGTCGCCCTGGTGTCCTTCCTGCTCGGCACCGCGAGCAACGCGCTGTCCCGCCGGGTCGAGGCCCGCGCGGACCTGTTCGCCCTCCAGGTCACCCGCGATCCGTCGGCGTTCATCGGCCTAGAGCGCGGGCTGTCCGTGCGCAACGTGAGTGACCCGAGCCCGCCGGCGGCCCTGCACCTGCTGTTCGGGACGCACCCGACGACGCTCGAGCGCATCGGCTACGGCCTGGAGTGGGAACGGGGCGGGCCCCGGTAGGGGTCCGGTTACTCCTCGAGCTCGGGGAGGTTGCGGATGCCCTCCCGCGTCTCCCACTTCGCGTAGTTGTCCTCCACCGCCTCGATCAGCTCGCGCATGCAGCGATGCGAGAGGTTGACGCGCGAGACCACCACCCCCGGCACCTCGTCGTCGTCCACCTCGTGGTCCACGCGCGCGAACGTGAGCGTGAACTCGTAGGGGGAATGCGAGACGTTGACGAAGTTCGCGTAGACCCCGGCCATGATCTCGGGGGACGTGTGAATGTTGATCTGCCGCTCGGGCGGTGTTTCGTCCATGCGGGCTATTATCGCAGCGCGCGTCGCCGCCCGCCCGTCGGGCCCGAGCCGCCCTTCCATGCGCATCCGCGTCGTAGCCGTCGGCCGCCTGCGCCCGCCGTTCGTCGACGACGTCCAGCACTATCACCGCCTGCTCGCCCGCCACGTGCGCGTCGAGTTGGTGGAGCTGCGCGACGAGGACCGCGTGGCCTCGCGCCTGCCGCCCGACGCGTTCACCTGCGTGCTCGACTCCGGCGGCGAGAGCCTCGACTCCGTAGCCCTGTCCGCGTTCCTCGAGGAGCGAAGGGCGTCGGGCCGGGATCTGTGCTTCGTGGTCGGCGGGCCAAAGGGGATCGAGCTCGGAGAGCCCGACATGCGGCTGTCGTTCGGCCCGATCACGCTTCCCCACCAGCTCGCCCGCGTGGTGCTGCTCGAGCAGCTCTTCCGGGCCCACAAGATCCTGGCGCGGGAGCCGTATCACTATTAGCGGCATGGAACCGTCCTCCGAGCCGACCGGACCGGCCACCGACCCGCTGGCCGACCTCCGGGCCGAGGTAGCGGCCGCCGCCGGCGAGCTCTCCGGTGGCGGCGGCATGTCCCCGCGTCTCGACCGCTCGCGGCGGCCGGAGTTCGGCGACTACTCGACGAACGCCGCGATGGAGCTCGCGCCCGTGCTCCGCCGCGCACCACGCGAGGTGGCGAACGGGCTGGGCGATGCGGTTGAGGCCCGCCTGGGCGATGCCGTGGAGCGGGTGGAGGTCGCCGGCCCGGGGTTCCTGAACCTGTTCATGTCCGACGTATGGCGCCGCGAGGCGCTGGGCCGGGTGCTCGGGGCGGGGGAGGGCTTCGGCCGCCCGGCGGACGGGGCGGGGACAGAAAGCGTGCTGATCGAGTTCGTCTCCGCCAACCCGACGGGGCCGATCACGGTGGCGAGCGGCCGGCACGCCGCCTACGGGGACTCGCTGGCGCGCGTGCTCGAGTGGGCGGGCCACCGCGTCTGGCGTGAGTTCTACGTGAACGACCGCGGCACGCAGGTGCGGCGCTTCGGGGAGTCGATCCGGGCCCGTGCCCGCGGGGAGGAGCCGCCGCCCGACGGCTACCGCGGCGCCTACGTGGCTGAGCTGGCGGCCGCCATCCCGGATGCCGCCGAAGCCGACCCCGAGGCGCTCGCCCGCGAGGGCGTCGAGCGGATGGTGGCGTGGGTGCGCGCGACCCTCGAGCGCTTCGGCGTCCGGTTCGACGCCTTCTTCTCCGAGCGCTCGCTGCACGACTCGGGCGCGCTCGACCGCGTGGCGGGCGTCCTCGAGGAGCGCGGGGAGGTGTTCCGCAGCGAGGGCGCGGTGTGGCTTCGCTCGAGCGCCCGGGGGGACGACAAGGACCGCGTATTGAGGCGCTCCTCCGGCGAGACCACCTACTTCGCCGCCGACGTGGCCTACCACGAGGACAAGCGCGCGCGGGGCTTCGACCGGGCCATCGATGTGCTGGGGGCCGACCACCACGGCTACGTGGGGCGCATGAAGGCGGCCTGGGAAGCGCTCGGCGGCGCCCCGGACGGCCTCGAGATGTCGATCATGCAGCTCGTCAACCTCACCGAGCACGGCCGGCGGGTGACGATGTCCAAGCGCGAGGGCGAGTTCGTGACCCTCGACGACCTGATCGACGACATCGGCGTCGATGCCGCCCGCTACTTCCTTCTCCAGCGCAGCCACGACACCACGCTCGACCTCGACCTCGCGCTGGCCCGTGAGCAGAGCCAGGAGAACCCGGTCTACTACGTCCAGTACGCGCACGCGCGGATCGCCTCGATCCTGCGCAAGGCCGGCGAGGACCGCGTGACGGGCGCGCTGGCCGCCGATCTGGCGCGGAGCCCGGAGTCGCTCCACCCCTCGGCGCGGATCCTCCTCGCGCGCCTGCTCGAGCTGCCGGCGGAGGTGGCCACGGCGGCGGTGCGCCGGGCGCCCCATCGATTCACGACATACTCGCTCGAGGTGGCCCAGGCGTTCTCGGCGTTCTACCGCGACTGCAAGGTGGTGGGCGCGGCGGAGGAGGGCGGCGACGAGGAGTTGCGCCTCGCCCTGTGCGTGGCGGCGCAGCGGGTGATCGGCAGGTCGCTCGCGGTGCTGGGCGTTTCTGCGCCGGAGGAGATGTAGGGCGGCGAAGTCTGGCCGGCGGGCGGGGCCGGCCGACCCATGCGGCGGGCCGGCGGCCGAGCCGACCTGCATAGCTCCACAGAACCGTCTCCTGTTGCTAGGGGTCGTAGCGCTCGAGGTCGGCGTCGAGCCGGGCGGCGGAGCTGGCGCCGATGTCCGGTGAGCCGGCACCGGCATCGGCGCTCGCCCCGGTCGCGCGCGCGGCCCCCACGCCCCGGCGCCGTCGCGAGCGAAGCGCGGTGAACGCAACGGCCGCGCCGCCACCCAGCAGGACAAGGACGGGCACGATGTAGGCGGCCAGGCCGAAGCCCTCCTCCTCGGGCGTCGCCAGCACCTCGGCTCCGAACTCGGCGGCGAGCGCGGCCTTGATCTGATCCTTCGACTCGCAGCGCTCGATCCGCTCGAGGATGAACGCGCGCTCGCGCTGGGCCTGTGGAGCCTCGGTGGCGAGCCCCAGCGTCGTGCCGCACACCGTGCACATGACCTCGTCCTCGAGGTCGGGGAGGTTGGTCTGGGGGCACGCTGCCAGGGCCACGCTTGGCGCGACCAGGAGCGCGATGGCGAACGTCACCAGAAGCGTTGCGAGCCGTCTTCCCACGGAGGTAAGACGGTAGAGCGCACCCGTTTCCGGGCCCTTTATGTGGCCTCGTCGGCATCCGGACGCACTCGCCGCGCCGGTAGACTGCGGGCCGCGCGGACGTAGCTCAGTTGGTAGAGCGTCGGCTTCCCAAGCCGAAGGTCGCGGGTTCGACCCCCGTCGTCCGCTTGCGAAAAAGCCCGTCTTAGACGGGCTTTTTCTCTGTCTCGGGCCTGAGTTGGCACAAAGCGTGTCCCAAACATGTCCCAAGAATGGGGTAGCTTGTCCCCGGGATGCTCCAGCCGATGCGGACACCGAGCGGTCACGTCTTTCGGATGGAGCGCAAGCGCGGGGCGGCCTGGTACGCGAAGTACCGGCTGCCAGACGGCCGCCAGGTCCAGACGAAGATCGGGCCCGTCTGGACAGGAAGGGGCCGCCCGCCGACCGGCTACGTCACGGGACGCTTGGCGGAGGAGTGGCTGCGCGACACGCTCGATGCCGCACGGCGCGGCATGCTGCCCGGGTCGGTCAGGGCCGGCGCGACCTTTGCCGACGCCGCCGCCGAGTGGCTGCGTTACGTCGAGCAGGACCGCGACTGCAAGCCGTCGACGCTGAGCGACTACCGCTCGGTCGTCCGGGCTCGGCTGTTGCCGGCGTTTGGCGAGATGCGGCTGGAGGACATCACCCCGCAGCTGATCGAGGAGTGGCGGGCGAGCCTCGGCTCGGGGAGGGCCACCGGCCGACCACTTACGAATCGGACCCGCAACAAGTCGCTGACGATTCTCGGCGGCATCCTCGAGCGGGCGCGGAAGGTGTACGGCCTGCCGTCCAACGCCGCCCGCGATGTCGAGAAGCTCCGCGAGCGCTACGACGCCACCCGGTTCGCCTTCTACTCCCCCGAGGAGGTGTTGGCGCTCGTCAGAGGCGCCGCTTCGGAGCAGGACGGCGCGATCTTCCTGACCGCCGCCTTCACCGGCCTGCGCCGCGGCGAGCTGATCGCACTGCGCTGGCGCGACGTGGACTTCGAGCGTTCCTCGATCCGGGTCTACGGCAGCTTCGCCAACGGCAAGTTGACGACGCCGAAGTCCGGGCGTGGACGGGTCGTCCCGATGGTGCCCGAGGTCGCCGAGGAGCTCGCGCGGCTCAGTCAGCGCGGTCACGCGGCCGGCGACGATGACCTCGTGTTCCCGGGGGAGCTCGGGTTGTACCTCGACGGCTCAGCGCTCCGGCGGCGCTTCAGAGTCGCTCAGGAGCGCGCCGGCCTGCGCCCGATCCGCTTCCACGATCTGCGCCACACGTTCGGGACGCTGGCCGTCCGCGGCGCCGAGTCGATCGTCGAGCTGCAGGCGTGGCTCGGGCATGCCGAGGTGCGGACCACGATGCGCTACACGCACTATCGGGAGCAGTCGGACGCGGCGGAACGCCTGGCCGCGGCGTTCCGCCCCGCCGAGGCCAGGGCACCGGATTGGCAGCCCGCGACTCGGACGACATCGCCGTGCGAGGCGGATAACCGTCGGCATGGGCGATGAGGTCTTCCTTCCGGGGGCGGAAGCTGCGCAGATCCCGGATGAGAAGCTCCGCGACTACGTTCTCGATCCTGAGCACTTCCTCGGCAGGCACAAGGCGCGCGTGTTTGCTTCGGTGCTCGGCATTCGGCGCGACGACTGGCGGTACCTGCGCGATCAGATCCAGGACCGTGTGGTCGAGTGCCCCGTCAGCGCGATCCGGCCGAAGCCGCCGCACGGAGTCGAATACGAGGTGCGGATCGCGATCGAGGGCCTCAACGGGCAAACCCATCCGGTAATCACGGGCTGGCTCGCGCCCGAGGAAGGCCCGCCGCGGCTGCTCACGGCGTATGTCGAGCTTCGACCGGGCACGTGAGCCATGAGGATGCACCGGCATCGGCCACGCCTGCCATCCTCCATCGGGACATGTTGAAGCCGTTGGACATCGTCGAACTTCGCGTTGCCGTCGACTCGTGGGAGGCGGGAACGACCGCGACCGTCCTCGAGGTTGCGGAGGCCAGCGCCCTCTTGGAAGTCTCCGACGAGAACGGGCGCGCGCTCGAGATCCTCACGGCGCCGCTTGAAGCCGTGAAGCGGCTGGACGTGCCAGATCAGAGCCGGCTGGAGGTCTGAGTCTCGCCGACCTGGGGAGATGTACCGGGAACAAGACCGCCTGCCCTCGGGGCCCCCAATTAAGGGCCGCTTGGAAGCAATCACCGAGTCATGGAAAGCTCGCTCGCTCGCAGCATGAGCACCCACCCACTCATCGCTGCGGGCTCGAAGTGGCATCGAGCTCGCGAAGCCGCTCGCGTGCAAGCTCGAGCGTCGTCTGGCTCCAGAGGTAGTGGTAGGGCTTTGACTCATCGAGAACAATCCGGGTCTCAACCATCAGATCCCGGCGACCCGCCTCGGCAAGTATCCCCAGGCCCTTCGTCGGGCGGCGGATCATCCGCGCGACCGTCGGCACCAGCTCATTCCGCTCTCGCCCCTTCCGGATCTCGTTGAGGTAGCGGGTCGGTCGGTACGGGCGCTCGATCCCGTCCTTACCAACGATCGTCACCGCCTGGGCCTCGTCGTAGAGAGCCATCAGGTCGGCCCACAGCAAGTCCAGGGCGGCGTTTAGGTTTCGCCCCGTCATCCCCATATCTCATACCTCACCGGAGCATCGAGGGTGGCATCAGCGAGGCTCGCAATCGACGTTGGTGCCCATCCCGTCAGCGGCGCCTCTGCGGCCCAGTGCTCCCCGTGTCGGCTGCGCACACCGCAGGCGCCGGCGATTCACGTCGCCCAGGTGTTGTCCTCGTCTCGCTGCGGGCGATGGCGCACGACGAGCGCGGCCGGCCGACGGTTCATGAGCCCCGCGTAAGACGCGAACGCCTCGCGAACCGCACGGCCGTATGCGATGCGATCGACCGCGATCCTGGCCTTCTCGCCCAGCGTTCCGACGATGTCATTGGGCGCCTCGACGGCAACAGGAACCGACGCGAGCAGCTCGCCCGCGATCCTCAGTCCACGGCCAACCAGGTAGTCGGTCCGCGGTTCGCCAGCTCGCACTTCGACGGCGAGCCCGGAGACGTGCTCCGGGTGGTCGTCCTGCAGCGGCGCGCACGCACCGTACCTCGGACCCGACCGTCGATCATCGTGCAGAGCGTCCAGCAAACCCTTGGCCCGCCCGAGAGGACCGCCGGGTGGCCGACCCCACCGCGCAGGCGCCGTTACACGGCAGACCACGAGGCACGGCTGCGGCGGACGAGGGCCCGCGTGCGTCGCAAAACGCCGGACGGCGATCTCCCAGAACTCTCGCTTGCGCTCCTCAGTCGGGACGGCGTCGACACCGTCCTCCCACGTCGGGTCGGCAAGAGAGAAGCGCCAGCCGCTCATCGACCAAGCCTCTTCTCGGGGAGAGGGCGCATCTGAGCTGGCGCATCACCGCCGCAGGGCCAGGGTCCGCCC